>JAJFIM010000115.1 GCA_021774995.1 Alphaproteobacteria bacterium
TTATTGTCATCCCGCGACTTGATCGCGGGATCCACGCTTAAGTCTCCTTAAAATATGGACCCCGCGGTCGGGGCCGCGGGGTGACAAACGGGAGAATGGACGCGCTCATAATAAATAGGCGCCAGTGGCCTGTGCTGCGAGTTCTAGGGCGGCGTAGCAAACCTTGCGTAAATTGCCCTAGGCCCCGGATCAGGGTCCGGGGAGCGGATGCCATCAATCCCCACCCTTTTTGGTTGCAAATGATGAGCTGATCAGCAAAATTGAGCGGAGCATGGTAAAGACAAAAGTTGAAAAACAGATAGATCGACAATCCTGGCTTCCCGTCACCGCCATTCTCGCTCTTGTGCTGTCTTTGATGCTTTTCTTGTTCCGTTTTTTTTCCAGGACCTTCTTAACGGTTGATGAGTATTTAAGGTATTGGGGGATTGACCGTGGCGCTCCGGATGCGCTGGCGTTCCTATTGATGCTCGTCTACATATCTCTCGGATTTTTCATTCTGACGCAAGCGCGCAATGATCTTCAGAATGAAAACGCGCCCTTATCTTTTCTTGCCTGGACTCATGGGCTCTCCATGAGTCTTGTCATTGCTGGTCTCATTTATGTGAATCAAATTTGGAATACATATTTCATAGTAGATCCGCCTTCGAACAACTTGGGAAGACGCGCATGGTGCAATGAAATGGTGAGGGATGAATTTAATGAGTATTTTAGAAGATTTATTGATTATCGGTTCTGGGATTTAAGCTACGCCTGCGCTTCTCCCTATCCGCCTAGAGATTACCCCCGTTTGGTGCGGTTTAAGAAGCGCCCCACCGCGACTGAAATCTCTACTTTTCAGATATCGCGCGTTCGAAAGAACCGGACCGTCTCAAGCGTGAATAATCAGTATAGAGAAGTAAAATTAACATTCCTTCCCCTCATGGATGAGACGTCGGCGCCTGTTGCCAAGTCCCAACTTAGAACAGAGGCGTTATGCAAGATTGCCGTACCGCGCGATGTGGAATTTGTGGAAATGTTAAGGGGGCTGGTCTTGCCGTATTCCTGGGGCCGTTTTGACAATCATAATGTCCGGTTAAAAATCACCGGGCTTGAGGCGGCGCCGCTTTTTGTGGATATGAAAGGCAACATCACCGGAGACTATGGGCGGCGCACTGGCGCGCTTCATCCAGAAGCGTTCCGCCGCCTTTCATTCCTGCTTGAATATGCGGCCCTTAAGCAATGGAGGAACTATGTTTGGTTCGCGCCGGGCGAGACTCATTCCGATGCGTGTTATCCACTCTACTATATGCATGAGTGATCTGACCTGGCGCGTTCAGACAAGGTGAAACGGGCGCCCCCGCGCGCGGCGCCCCCCGGATGCGCCCGGCGCATAACCGGCGCGCACCCGTCATGGACCCGATTCCTATCGGCCTTGCACCAAAGTGAGCGTGAGTTCGGCCCCGTCGAGGCCGCTCGCGGTCCAGGTGTCGCCTACCGCCGCATCGGCCATATCGTTGCAGATGGGCGCCTGCGCGTTCGGGCTGGTGCGGATAAAGCAGACGGTGGCGCCCTCCACGGTCCAGTTCCCACCGATGGCGGAGCCGTCCGGCAATGTTCCGGTATAGGTGCCGTCGGCGTTCGGGTAGACGCTCATCTGCGCGTCCGGCGACGCGCCCACGAGTAGCGTGTTGCCGATGAAAACGTCCATCGGATTGGCGAGCGCCATGGCGCCGGAAAGAAGAAGCGCGCCAAGTGCGGCGATAGGGGCTTGAATTCGCATGATAATCCTCGTTTGTTCAGAGTGATGAGCAGTCCCGCAATTCAGTGAACGCGTTTGAGTGTAAGCGCTGGGGCCTGACCCTTCAATGGTTGATGTGGTCGCTACCCCGCCGGAACAAGCTTATTGTCCACCCGCGCCACGCGTCGGTTGATCGCGGTCTGCATGGCTTGCCCGCCGCCCACGGCGTCCAATAAACCGTCAACGGACGTTTTTTGGGCGGGGGTAAATGCGCCGTAACAGTCCAGCGCCCTTTGCAGCATCCACTGGGCATAGGGAAAGACAAGACGCTTTTCCGTAATGGTTTCAGATCCATGAGCGAGCGTGAAGTTATGCGCGCCAATCGCCCGCGAGATCTCCTCCCCCTCATGCGTCTCCAGCCAGGCCTCAACTTGCGCGGCCGTGTCGGCAAGTACCGGAAAGTGTTCGGAAAACAGGCGCGTCAAGATTGGGAACAAGGTTTCGGGCACGGCGTCATTTTCAAGAAACGCGCCTTCCCCTCCCTCCGGGTTGTCCATGCGCTGGACCCACCGGGCCACATGGGGCGCCGTGCGGTCCATCATGGCGCCCGACCAGGGATCGCGGTAAAGATGTGCATAAAGCGGACCGAACAGCGCAAAATCGCCGATGCAGGGACGCGTTCCAAGCAGGAAATCATGCGTTGAGAAGTGGTTGTTCAATTGGCTGAGCAACTCTTCATACCAGGCTTCAATAGCGGGGGCGGTGCGCGCCGTAATGCCAAGCGCCGGCATGGCGCCCCGGAAACGGGCGGAGGCTTTTGCGCCGATTTTGCGCCGCGTTTCCTCAGGGGCGTCCGGCGCGGCGAAGCGGCCAAACTCGGCGAAAGCGAAATCCTCATTATACGTCCAGCGGTAATGCATGGCGGGGATAAGCAGCCACTCATCGGCATAGAGTTCAAACAAAAGCGATGTGAGTTTTTGGCGCGGGTTCAGGGGATAAATAGAAGGTTTGGGGTGGCGTTCTTCAAGGAAATCGATGATCTCCGTGGTGTCCTGCACCGCGATGTCATCGGGTGATATAAGAACCGGAATGTACTGAACGCCGGTGCGGGGGACAATAACATCCCTGTAGACGTCCGGCGTCGGGAGTATCATCTCAAAGGGAATATTTTTAAATTTGAGATAAGCCAGCGCTTTCGCCGAATAATAAGAAAAGGGATCTCCGTATAATTGGTATTTTTGCGCCATTTGGATGTGTTCTTTTTTGAAGGTGGGCAGTCTGTTATGATAGCTCACTGGAAATCCCCGCCAAGCTTTTTCTACTTTTGGCGCGGATAAAGTGTGCTTTAGGGTGAAAAACTTCCGAGGAGAAATTAACAGATGAAAGCCATACAGCTTTCCAAATTTGGTTTGGACGAGTTCAAAATTGTGGACATGGAGCAACCGGCGCCGGGTCCGGGTCAAGTGCTGGTGGAGCTGCATGCCGCCAGCGTTAATTTCAGGGATTACCTCATCGCGCTCGGTGTCTTCGCGCCGGAGAGCGATCTTCCCGTCATCCCGTTTTCTGATGGCGCGGGCAAGATTGTGGAAGTTGGCGCGGGGGTAACTGGGCTTAAAACCGGCGACCGGGTGGCCCCTCTCTTCTTCCCTAAATGGGTGTCGGGAGACGCTTTGGGCGATGAACGCTCAATATCGTCGGGTCTGGAGGCCGATGGCGTGCTGAGGCAATTTGGCGTTTATAATGAAGGCGCTGTGGCGAAGTTTCCTGATCATTTGTCATATGAAGAGGCCGCTTGTTTCCCTTGCGCGGGACTGACGGCATGGACGTCCCTGGTGACCGTCTCTCATATCGCGCGCGGGGATAACGTGCTGGTGCTGGGAACCGGCGGCGTTGCGCTTTTTGCGCTTCAGTTCGCCAAAGCCTTGGGCGCGACAGTGATCGTCACATCGAGCAGCGATGATAGATTGGAGCGCGCAAAAGCCATGGGCGCCGATCACGCCATCAATTATATCGCTGAACCAGA
>JAJFIM010000116.1 GCA_021774995.1 Alphaproteobacteria bacterium
GTACTTCATCTGAGGTTTTGTTGAGAATTTCGCCCCGCAACGTTAAAACTGGAACGCCGCCTTGATAAGAGCGCTCATAATGCGTCTGTTGAAACGCCAATCCGCGCGTATTTATGTTTTCGCCAAAGGCGCTGTAAAGGGTTGCCGCCTGAGGCCAGAGACGAACGATATCGACCCGAAATTGATACGCCGCCGCGACAAAGACGCTGGCCGCCAAACCCAAGGCCAACCACCCCGTGATTTGGCTTATCAGACCGAAACGCTGTGAGTGGCCCGCATCACCCACCGTAAGCTCATTGATGGTGACCGCGGCGCCGCCTGAATAATGCGGGAGCGCTTTTAGAGAAAAATCTTCCGAAGGCTCTTGATACCAACTATGACTACACTGAGCGCAGCGCACCATGCGGCCACTCGGCTCAAAGCTTGCCGCATCGGCCATATAGCGCGTCGCACAGGAAGGACAGGTCAATATCATTGTTCACCAGCAATTTAAGTGGATTGACGCCTTGCGCTCTACTCGTATGGTTAATTAATATTAGAACTTCATTAACGCTTTCTTTCCAACGCCTCCGCCATCTGGTTAAAAAAGCGTCTGAGGAGGTCCCTTGCCGTGCTGCGCTTTGAAAATGTTGGAATTCGGTACGGAATGGGCGCCGAAATCCTTCGCGACGTCAGTTTTCACCTGGAGCCGGGATCCTTTCATTTCCTCACCGGAGCTTCGGGCACGGGAAAAACATCCCTTCTTAAACTGATGTATATGGCGCGGCGCCCGTCGCGCGGCTGGATCACCATGTTCGGTCAAGATTTGGTTCACCTCCCCCGAACGAAACTCCCTGAGATCAGACGGCGCGTCGGCGTCGTGTTTCAGGATTTCCGCCTGATCAATCATCTCTCGGCCTTTGATAACGTTGCCTTGCCCCTGGTGATCGCGGGCGCGCGCCGTGACGACTACCGCGAAGATGTTGAAGAATTGCTGACATGGGTGGGCCTGGGCGAACGTCTGGATGCAAAACCACCCACTTTATCGGGAGGAGAGCAACAGCGCGTGGCCATCGCCCGCGCCGTGGTCGCAAAGCCCGATCTATTGCTGGCGGATGAACCGACGGGCAATGTCGACCCCAAAATTGGGCAACGCCTGATGCGGCTTTTCATTGAGCTCAACAAATTGGGCGCCAGCGTGGTGATCGCGACTCATGACGACAGCCTGGTGCGGAAAATTGCCGCGCCCGTTTTAAGTCTTGAAAATGGAACACTGATTAAACGCCCATCTTCCGCGAAAGGGGCGTGATGTTGATGTCCTTACCCCAAGTCACTGCGCTCGCTAACAAGATCAAAGACATATTGAACCGTAAAGCTGGGCTCCAATCCAAGGGAACGCGGATCGTCCCCGCAAATGACGCGACGAATCGTCCACTGTTGGGCGTCATCGCCATCATGTGCTATTTCGCGGCGCTGGCGGGCGAAAGCGTCCTGATGATCAACCGGGCGGTGGATGAGTGGACGTCCGGCCTCTCCAGCGCCATCACCATTCAAGTGCGGCCCGTTGCCGGCGACACCGCTTTGTCCTTGGACACTCAGATAGGGGAATTGTTGAAGATTGTGCGCGCGGCGCCTGGCGTCACGCGGGTTCAGGAATTGTCGCGCCGCGATACTGAAAAATTACTTGAACCCTGGCTTGGCGCCGGAAATATTCTTGATGAACTTCCTATCCCGAGACTCATAGACGTTCAAATTGACAGGGCGCACCCCCCGGAGATGGAGTTGCTTTCGTTGAACATTTCCCGGATCGCACCTAACGCAAAACTGAATGATCACGCGCAATGGAATGACAGAATTCTTATTTTTGCAAATTTTTTACGCGGCCTGGCATTCGGTATTCTTATCCTGACCATTATAACCACGATTACAATCGTTCTCTTTGCCACGCGCGCGGGATTAACGGCCAAACACGAAATTGTTGAGGTCTTGCATTTAACGGGCGCCCATGATGCTTTTATCGCCCGCGAATTCGAAAAGCAGTTTATGTCACTGGGTTTACGCGCGGGCTTATTGGCCATTGCCGCCGCCTTGCTCACTTTCCTGCTGTTTAGCGGCTTGATTTCACGCTACGCCAATGCGGAAATCTATTTTCTTCCCACGCCCGATCTGTATTTCAGCGATTTCCTTCTCCTCTTACTTATCCCCCTTGGCGCCGCCCTGGTCGCCACGCTGACCACACGGGTCACGGTGCTGCGCGTCATCGGCAGAACCCTCTAATATGCGCGCGCGGTGTCCATTTTAGGTCCATCGCCGGTATGCCGCGGGTGCGGACCGGGGGCGGCGGGGGCGGATCGCGGGTTCAAAGGCGCTCAAAAATCACTTACACTCATGTAAAAGGGCGTAGATTCCAGGTGCAGCGATGAAATGGTTAAAGAGAAAAAACGTGGATAAACCTCTCGCAAAGCGCACGGCGAAAAGGTGGTTTTTTGTTTTCCCCTCCAGCCTGATTGGCTTCATTGCCATTGCCTGGCTGATCGGGTTGATCTCATTCGCGCTCAACATTCCATCGCCGTCTCCCACTCCAAAGGCCGCAGACGGGATCGTCGCTCTCACGGGAGGGGACACAAGACTGACGGAGGCCATGAATCTGCTGATCGCGCAAAAAGGGCAAAGAGTGCTGATTTCAGGCGTCAACCCGGCCGCCCGGCGCGGCGACATCCTTTCCGTGTTGAATGTCGAGGAAAAACTGTTTGACTGTTGCGTCGATTTGGACCGCTTGGCCGTTGATACGATCGGCAATGCCGTACAGAGCGCCAAATGGATTCGCGACAATAATTATCACAACGTCATTATCGTCACCGCCAATTACCACATGCCGCGTTCTCTTCTTGAGTTTCGCCACGCCATGCCCGATATTGAAATCACTCCATACGCGATCCAATCAGACCGAATTCATACCGACAAATGGTGGAAAAGCATCAACACCATCAGGTTTCTCGCTTCTGAATACAATAAATATATCGCCAGCTTCATCCGTACTCGTCTTTTTTAAAAGACTGCCAGATTAAAAACAAAGCAGCACCCTCCACATGATCGCGATCCGCTCTCTCTTGTTCAATATTTATCTTTACGCCTGGACCATACTCATTTGCGTCATAGGACTCTTTCTTGTCCCTTTGCCGCGCAGAATATTCTTTGTCGTTTTGCGCGTCTGGGCCAGTTGGGTAGCGGTTGGATTGCGCATCATCTGCGGCATCGACATGGAAATTCGCGGACGGGAGAACATCCCCCATGGGGGCGCCTTACTGGCGTCCAAACATCAGTCCATGTGGGATACGATTATTTTCTTCTGCCTCGTGGACGATCTCGCCATCGTTTTAAAAAAGGAAATCAGCTACATTCCTCTTTTTGGATGGCTGACGATTAAGTGCGATATGCTCCATGTTGACCGGTCGGCCGGCGCCAAAGCTTTAAAAACCCTGGTCGCCAAAGCCAAAAGAGCCGTTGCGAACCAGAGACAAATCGTTATTTTTCCGGAAGGAACGCGCGCGCCTGCGGGCAAAGCCTTGGACTACAAACCTGGCGTCGCGGCGCTTTACAACCAACTGGGCGTTCCTTGCGTTCCCATAGCGCTCAACTCAGGCGTTTTTTGGCCCCGGCATAAATTTTTACGGCCGCCGGGCTGTATTGTCATTGAATTTTTAGAGCCCATCCAGCACGGCTTGAAGCGCAAAGCATTTATGGCTGAACTTGAAACCCGCATCGAAACGGCGTCGACAAGACTCTACCAGGAAGGGGTGAAGAGGCTTGAAGGCGCCTCACGCTTTTCTCAATCCAGGCGGTAGCGCCGCACATCAACACAAGAGCGAAACCGCGCGCCAGAGTTTCTTCAAACCGTCATCGACAATACCCATTTCCTCTAAATGACGCAGCGTATTGGCCAGATATTCCGGATTATCTCCCGATTGCCCCCGCCCCCGCGCAATCAACCGCACCTGATCTTCAAAACGCAGCTTGCCGGCATATTGCCGGTGGCCCCTGTCGACAACAAAACTCAAAGCATCAACCTTTTTTAAGTCACCCGCCGCGCCGGAATCAGTTTCAAAAATATGCGCGGCGCCCATCACTTCCAGGTAAATCATGGTGACCTGTTCGCGCGCCCGCAGATAAGAGCGCACGCCTTCCACATGGCGCGCGCCCACCCGGTACGCCAAGCCCCGGCACGAGCCGCCGCGATCCAACCCCAGCACCAGGCCGGGGTTTTCAGGCGTTCCGCGATGAACGTGACTGAAGACGCAAAAAGAGCGGTGATAGCCATAAAGCTTGGCGGGTCTGCACTCCACATAGTCAAAGCCCGGCCGCCACATCAAAGACCCGTAGGCAAATACCCAAAAATCATTCACGCTATTCTTTTAAAACCCCTGTTTGATTTATTTTCAACCCGGTCGCCTCGAACCGGGATTTTAGTCTATACTGCCCGCCATGAAGATAAACACGCAAAGTTCGACTTATCGCTGGGCTATTTTTGTCCCGTCTCTGGTCATCATCGCCATAGCCATCGCCTATTCGGTCTATTGGTTCAACCTCGCATCCAATCTACGGCGCAATATTGATGACTGGATAGCGGATCAAAACCAGCAAGGCTACGCCATTTCCTATGAAACGCTCGACATCAGCGGCTATCCTTTCCGTCTCCATATTGATCTCAACGACGTCACGGTCTCCGAGCCCGGCCACCCCAATGACTGGACATGGAACGCAGAGCATGTTGTCGGCCTCACCCTGCCCTATAAGCTCAACCAAATCATCCTGGAACTGCGCGGAGCGCAGCGCATTGACTACATCGAAAACCTGGGCCCCGTCGCCCGCGCGCCCCATCGCTATACCGTGACGGCGAGCGCAAAGGCCGCGCGCAGCTCGCTTGTGTTTTCAAAACGGAAATTGAAGCGCTTGTCCATTGACGTGACGAAGCTGAACGCCGTGCGCCAAGGCCCGGATGGAGAACAAACCCTTAAAGCGGAACGCCTGCAAATGCACACCCGCCCCGCAGTGAGCCAAGCCGGGATGACTTCCTCCCCGCCTGCATCCGGGCTCGATCTGTTCGTGCAAGCTGACGCCCTCGTCTTGCCTTATGGCGATGACTTTACGTCTCATCCCGCCTCACCTATCGACGCCATAAAAATCAATATGGTCATGCCCGATATGGACAGCGCGGTTATAAATTCCTCCAGCCTGGCTTCCTGGGCCGAAAAAGGCGGTCATTTAGAAATCGTCTCGTCCCATATTATCTGGGATCAAATCAACATCGCCGCCTCGGGCGCGCTTCATCTTGACGCCCAAAACCGCATTGAAGGAGAAGTCAGCACACTGATTGGCGGATACGACCAATTCGTCACGCTGCTGGTTGATTCAGGCGCATTCGACAAAAACACAGGGGCGCTCGTCTCATCGGGTTTGGGATTGCTGGCCGCCTTCAATGGCGACGGACAGGGCCGCATTAAAACGCCGGTCAGATTTGAGCAAGGGGAGATTTTTTTAGGACCGGTCAAAGTCGGGTCCATGGGACCGGTGATCTCGCCTTATAATTAGAAGATTATTCTGGCCGGACGGAAACAAAAACCCCCCTCACCATTCCTCTCCCCCAAGGGGGAGAGGAATGAGTAAGCTTAGTGAACAAAAGTGAACTTAGCTGAAGCTGGGTAAGGAGGTTAACTTTTGACAGTTATTCACCCCCCGGCGCGTCTTCGCCGCCGTGCGGGCGCCCAAAGTCTGATTCCGGCGTTTCCTGACCCGCCTCAATGATGGAGCGTCTGATCTCCCGCGTGCGCGAGAACAGATTAAACAGGGCGTC
>JAJFIM010000117.1 GCA_021774995.1 Alphaproteobacteria bacterium
CAGGATGGCGGCGTCTTTTTTCATGTCAACGCCAATGAGAAGCTGTCCTTTAGGACCTAATTGTTGGCGCGTGTTTCGCAAAAATTCCAACGCGCCCTCCGGATCAAAATTACCTATGGTCGAGCCGGGGAAAAATCCGAAATAACCTCCGGACGCGTTTTCGTTCTCATGCGGTAAAGACGGACGAGATTCCAAATGGGCGGCATCGGTAAAATCCGCGCAGATAGCGCCTACTTGGATATGAGGATAGTGCCGGGCAATGAGTTCCGCGGCGCGGCGCAAATGATCGCGCGAGATATCGATCGCAATATATCCAGCTGGATCGTTAAGCGCATCGAGCAGGGTTTTTATTTTGACGCTAGACCCGCTGCCATATTCGATCACCCGGCGTTTGGGACCCGCATGTCTGGCCAGTTCAGGCCCGATTGTCGCGAGTAAAGAGAGTTCCGTACGCGTTGGATAATATTCCTCCAGTGTGCAAATCTGATCGAACAGAGCTGAGCCATGCTCATCATAGAAATATTTGGGAGAGAGAGATTTCTGGGGCTGGGAAAGACCGCTGATGACATCGCTTAAAAAATTATCTCGCGGGGGTTCCCGGTCAATAAAAAAGCTCAGCGCGGAAGGCGTTGTTTTACTGTGGGAGGAGGGGGCGTCCTGAATGTTCATGGGGGCTCTAATGCAGGTAAGGGGGTGGGGTTTTTAAGCGCCGTCACGCGCCAGACGAAAGCCCGAAAACTGCCAGCGGGCGTCCGGCTGAAAAAAATTGCGATAGGTCAAGCGAATATGGTCTCGCGGCGTGGTGCAGGCGCCGCCCCGCAGGACATACTGATTGCACATGAATTTGCCATTATATTCACTCAAAGGGCCAGGTAAAGTTTGAAACCCTCTATAAGGCGCGTAGGGGCTCATTGTCCATTCCCACACATCGCCAAACAACTGCTCTAAAGTTTGACTCTCGGCGGATGCGCGTGGCCGGGGAGCGTCGACAGGTGCCGCAGCCTCGGCAGTGGAGGAAAAATCTAATAAATTTGCTTGAGTTTGCGCCTCTTGGCCTGTGGAGGCGTGCTCCCATTCGCTTTCAGTGGGCAGTCTTGCGCCGGCCCAGGAGGCGTAAGCGGAAGCTTCATAAAAACTGACATGAGAGACAGGCGCGTCAAGGTCCAGGGCCATCAGCCCGCATAAAGTGTAGTGCCGCCAAGCGCCATCTTGCGCCCGCCAATAAAGCGGCGCGGTCCAGCCCTGTTTTTGCGCCAGCGCCCAGCCATCGGAAAACCAGTGCGCCGGCTCCCGGTAGCCGCCCTCGTCTATGAAGGCGAGAAACTCTCTGTTGGTCACAGGTCTAGACATCAGTTCAAAGGGACGGATGAACTCCGCATGGCGGGGACATTCATTATCGAAAGCAACTGTGGCGTCTTTCGTCAACGGGTCATGTCCAATGGGGCTTAAACCGCCTTCAAATCCGCGCCAGTGCGCGGCGCGCGGCGCGGCGCGGCGCGGCGTTTGTCTTCCTGGCGCATAGGGGGCGGGCGCCAGTGGATTGTGGGACAATACTTCCTTGATGTCCGTTAGGATCAATTCCTGGTGCTGCTGTTCGTGGTGCAGGCCTACTTCCACGGCGCAGGCGGCGCGCCCCCACGTTTTGGCGTCAGCCGCGTTAAAGAATGCAGTCATTCCTCGCTCGATATGGGCGCGGTATTCGTGGATTTCCGCAACCGTCGGACGCGAGAGCGCCCCCCGGTCCGGACGTGAGAATTGGGGCCCTACGGCGTTATAATATGAATTGAAAATATAGTCATAGCGCGCGTCCAGAACGTTATAGCCGGGTAAGTAAGGCTTTAAGATGAGTGTTTCGAAAAACCAAGACGTATGTCCCAAATGCCATTTTGTTGGACTGACCTCCTCACAGGTCTGAACAACTTGGTCTTCAATTTCAAGTGGATTGGTCAGCGCAATCGAATTGGCGCGGATGCGGTCAAACGCGGTTTGAAGTGTTTCGCGGGCCTCTGCCCTAGTCTCCAATGCCGATGTGTTGTTGAGTGTGGCGCCAGTCATGGATTCGTCAACCGTCTTACGCTTGTTAGAATAAGGATAAAAAATGAGCTACCCGGCGCGCGTTGCGCGGAGTTGCGTGGATGAGGCAGAGTGAAGTCGATCTATAATAAGCGTCCACGCTGGCGGCCTTGTTGTCGGAAGCAGGACAGCCTGCTCCGGATTCTGGCGGTAAACGTGATACCGGCAGGCCGCCTTGCTCAATCCTGCAGATAAATGATAGCGAGGCCTGGCGATCACTGCAACCGGCAGGGCCAAAATAATCTCGGTCCAGTGCTTCCACCGCGGTAATTGAATAAAGTTGTCCGCGCCCATCACCCAAACAAATCTGACGTCTGGGTAGCGCGCTTGTAAAAGCCGAATGGCGTCGATGGTGTAATGCGCGCCCAGTCTTTTTTCCACATCCGCGACATGCAGGCGCGGATGGCGCGCTATGACGCGCGCACTTTGCATACGGCGCTCAAGAGACGCGGTGGGCCGCTGTTTTTTAAGGGGGTTTTGCGGCGTGACCAGCCACCAGACACTGTCCAGATTCAAGCGTTTTAGAGCCACCTCTGATATATGGCGGTGGCCCTCATGCGCCGGATCGAATGTTCCGCCCAGAAGGCCGATGCGCCTTCCCGCGCCGGTATGTTTTTCCTGAATGCGATAATTCATGGGTCAGCGCAATTTCACGGGCGGATCTGCCCAGAACCGCGCACGATGTATTTGAATGTGGTGAGCTGTTCGGCGCCGACAGGTCCGGGGCTGTGGAGTTTTCCGGTGGAAATACCGATCTCGGCCCCCATGCCGAACTCACCGCCATCGGCAAATTGCGTTGATGCGTTATGCAGCACAATCGCGCTGTCCGCGCGGGCCAGGAAACGCTCGGCGTTATCAGCGTTGTCCGTAACAATGGATTCGGTGTGATGTGAACCATAAACGGCGATATGATTGATGGCGGCGTCAACGCCATCGACAATTTTAACCGCCAGAATAGGCCCGAGATATTCGGTTGACCAATCTGACTCTGTGGCTGGTTGAATCCGAGAGTCGATGGCGCAGGCGGATTTGTCGCCGCGCACTTCGCATCCCGCTTCGATGAGATCCGAGACGATGGGCGCGAGCGCATTTTCAGCGATTGCGCGATCAATGAGGAGGGTTTCCGCCGCGCCGCAAATGCCGGTGCGGCGCATTTTAGCATTGATCACAATTGCGCGCGCCATTTTCAAATCTGCGCAGCCATCCACATAGATGTGGCAATTGCCTTCCAGATGGCTGAGCACCGGAACGCGGGCTTCTCTTTGAACCCGTTCAACAAGGCTTTTGCCGCCTCTGGGGATGATGACGTCAATGGCGCCTTTGATGCCGCCCAGCATGATCCCAACGGCAGCCCGGTCAGTGGTGGGGATGAGTTGAATGGCGGCTTGCGTCAGACCCGCTTGCATCAGGCCGTCTACGAGGCAGGCGTGAATGGCGCGGCTGGAGTGGCGGCTTTCCGATCCGCCCCTTAAAATTGCTGCATTGCCGGCCTTAAGACATAGTGCGCCCGCATCCGCCGTTACATTAGGGCGGCTTTCGTAAATTATTCCGATCACGCCCAGTGGTACGCGCACGCGGGATATGCGCAATCCATTGGGGCGCTCCCATGACGCCATGGTCTCTCCTACCGGATCGGGAAGGGCGGCAATTGCCTCTATTCCATTTGCCATAGCTTTGATGCGATCGGCGTTCAGTTTGAGCCGGTCAAGAAAAGCATCACTGATTCCCTTCTCTTTGGCGGTTGAAATATCAAGCTTGTTTGCTTGTATTATCTTATCGCTCTGTGAGCGGATGGCATCGGCCATGCGCCCAAGCGCAGTGTTTTTAGCGTCACTTTCCGTTGCCGCCAATAAGGTTGCCGCGCGGCGCGCGGCGCGCCCCAGATCAGCCATGAAGCAGTCTAGATCTTCTATCTTACCGGGGATAATAGTTGCGGATTTGACCGTCATTTATATTTCCTGTTGCCGTTTTCTTCGGCGTTTTGGCGGCGTTATGTCTTTCGGGGCAGTACCAGGTCATCCGCGTGGATCATTGCCGTGCGTCCACGGTACCCCAGAAGCACTGGAATTTCACTGCTTTTATGCCCCATGATTTTGCGGGCGTCGCTAAGGGAATAGGCGCTGAGACCCCGGCCGATATCACGCCTCTTTTGGTCCTGAATGAGTACGGCGTCGCCCCGTTCAAACGCTCCGATGACGTCCGTGACGCCAGCGGGCAGAAGGCTTTTTCCCTGCCTGAGCGCCCGCGCCGCGCCGTCATCAACTATAAGGGCGCCTTTTGGGTCGAGGGCGCCTGCAATCCATTGTTTGCGGGCCCTCCCCGGCGTCGAGTGGGGCGAGAACCATGTGCATGGCGCGCCCGCCTCAAGCGTGCTGATAGGCGCCGCTTCATGGCCATTGGCGATCACCATGTGGCAACCCGCCTGTAGGCAAATGCGCGCCGCCATAAGTTTGGTTGTCATACCGCCGGAACCCAGACGCATGGCGTCGCGCGGGCTCACTGTTCCAGCCATTGCTTCAATGTCGGGCGTGATTTCTTTCACATGGTCAATATGGGTGGCGTTCGTATCATTACGTGGATCTGACGTATACAATCCGTCAATATCAGAAAGTAAAATCAAACAATCGGCGCTCGTCATCTGGGCCACGCGCGCCGCCAATCTGTCATTATCCCCATAACGGATCTCAGTGGTGGCGACAGTGTCATTTTCATTGATGACCGGAACGGCCCCCAGCCCTAACAAGGCATTCAAAGTTGAGCGGGCGTTCAAATATCGGCGACGCTCTTCAGAATCAGCAAGGGTCAAAAGAATCTGTGCAATTGTTATGTTATGAGGACGTAGAGCTTCTTCATACGCATGGGCTAGGTGTATTTGACCCGCCGCCGCCGCCGCCTGGTTTTCCTCCAATTTCAGTTCGCCGGCAGGCAGCCCCAGTGCTTGTCTGCCGAGCGCGATGGCGCCTGACGAAACGATCATGACCTCTTGTCCGCGTGCTTTCAGAGCGGCGATGTCGGCGGCGAGTGATGTCAGCCACGCCGAATTGACACTTTCCTTGGAAGGGGGAGCAATCAAAGTCGAGCCGATTTTGATGATAATGCGCCGGGCCTGGGTGAGAAACCGGTTTTTTTCGGTAAGGCGATTAGTTTTCATGGGCGGACCTCACTTAAGGGCGCCAGGAGGAAGGGGTTTTGGAGGCCGCGTCTGCGCCTTTCAGCGCCGTTTGCGCCTTTTTCTCAAAGCTTATTTCCTTGACCAGCGCCCGGCAAATATCGGCAAGCCCAGCGCCGCTGACCGCAGAGAGTAAATAGATTTGATCCACCCCTGCATCCTGAAGCGCTAGCTTGTGTCTTTTTATGTCTTCTTGGCTGACCGCATCACATTTAGTTAAGGCAAGGAGTTGTTGCTTTTGATCAATGCCATGCCCATAGGCTGCGAGCTCTTGCTTAATAGTGGTATATGCGGACACAGCATCTTCCTGCGTTGCATCAATCAGATGCAGAAGAATTGCACACCGCTCCACATGACCTAAAAAGCGATCTCCTAACCCTACGCCATTATGCGCCCCTTCAATGAGGCCGGGAATGTCGGCGACGACAAAGTCGTATCCATCTTGCTCAGCCACGCCTAAATGAGGGTGCAATGTGGTGAAAGGGTAGTCCGCTATTTTAGGCGCCGCACGGCTGACGACCGATAAAAATGTGGATTTTCCCGCATTAGGAAGACCAATTAATCCAGCGTCTGCGATCAGTTTGAGTTGCAGCCAGATCCAGCGCTCTTCGCCCGTCAGGCCTGAATTGGCTCGGCGCGGCGCTTGATTGGAGGGTCCTTTGAAATGCGTGTTGCCAAAGCCGCCATTGCCGCCTTTAGCCAGTAATACCCGTTCTCCGATCTGGGTAAGATCCGCAATCAGGGTCTCATTGTCGCTTTCAAACACCTGGGTGCCGACGGGAAGTTTCAGTGTGATATCGGCGCCTTTTGCCCCTGTGCGGTTTCGGCCCATGCCATGCCCGCCGACTTCGGCTTTGAAATGTTGCTGAAAGCGGTAATCGATCAGCGTGTTGAGACCGTCCACGCATGCCGCCCAAACATCGCCGCCTTTGCCCCCGTCGCCGCCGTCAGGGCCGCCGAACTCAACGCATTTCTCGCGTCGAAAGCTCACGCATCCCGCTCCGCCGCTCCCGCTGCGAATATAAATTTTGGCCTGATCCAAAAATTTCATCGGTTAACCTGATTTATGCAATGCTCAGCAATTAAATGATGGCGCCGCTTTTTTGATTAGTGTGTTGCCTGTTCCCGCCATGGCGCGCGTTTCAAGACCATCTGTTTGCACTGAACCGTTGATTTGCGAGCCGTACTGACAAGATTGCAGATTTCTCCAGTATAGTGAAAGCCGGTTTTTTCTAAAACCCGCGCGGAAGCGGCATTATCGATAAAATGACCCGCCGTGATTTGCTTCAGTTTCAGGGTTTCAAAGCCAAAATCCGCGATGGTTTTGACCGCTTCCGTCGCAAGTCCATGGCCCCAACTTTTCCGGCTCAGCCAATACCCAATCTCAGCCGTTCCGTTGACGGTATCGTTAAGTCCAATGAGGCCGCAAGGCTGCGTGTTGAAAATAGAAAAGATGTAGTCCGTACCCGCTTGAGCTTGCGAAACCCACTCGTGTATAAAGCGGAGGACGTTCGCGCGGGTTTGCGGGTAGGGAATTGACAGAGTCATTTTGGCGATGTCGTAATCGTTTGAGCGCACCGCGATCCAATCGGCGTCATCAAGCGTTACAGGCCGTAATCGCAGACGGTCGGATTTTAAGGTGATATTGCGTAGGTCTTTGGTCATGATCATAAATGATGGTATTAAAAAAGGGAGACGGTGACCCCATCTCCCCCATCATTTGAAGACCACCGCGCTTTAGCTATTTTTTGCCTTCGCTTGGCGATACGGAAACGTAAGTTCGACCGCCGCGTTTGGTTCTGAACACAACATTACCCTCTGTGAGGGCAAAAATGGTGTGGTCTTTGCCTATGCCGACATTTTCTCCCGGATGCCATTTCGTGCCCCGTTGCCGAATAATGATATTGCCAGAGATCACACTCTCGCCGCCATATTTTTTAACGCCCAGGCGTCTGCCGGCCGAGTCGCGGCCATTTCGTGATGAACCGCCTGCTTTTTTATGAGCCATGGTCTATTTCTCCCCGGACTTTTCAGCGCTGGATTTTTTCGGCGCCGCTTTTTTTGTTGCTGTCTTTTTGGTCGCTGTTTTCTTAGGAGCCGCCTCTTTTGCCGGTGCGTCCGCTGTTTTCGCAGGAGCGGCTTTCTTCGGCGCCGCCTTTTTGGCCTTGGCGTTAATATCGAGAATCTTGACGACGGTCAGGTCCTGGCGGTGCCCCTTTTTGCGCCGGTAATTTTGACGGCGCTTCTTCTTGAAGACGATAATCTTAGCGCCGCGGCCCTGTTCCAGCACTTCAGCGGAAACGCTGGCGCCGGGCACCATAGGCGCGCCAATCACCGCATCGCCGCCATCCTCTTTGGTTCCGCCGAGCATCAGGATATCTGTGAACTCAACGCGGTCTCCGGCGTCGCCCGCCAGTTTCTCAACGGAAATGACGTCGTCTTTGGCGACTTTATATTGTTTGCCGCCTGTTTTGATTACTGCGAACATGGGATCTTTCCGCTGGGTTGTTTCCACTTGGAGATGGCCGCGCCAGAAGGCGGCGGCTTTTCACGCTGTTTGAGAGGCGGCGACTATACTTCTAGGCGGCCTCCTGTCAAGCCGAAAGGGGGGGTGGCGTGCGTGAGATTCAGGGTTTTGTAGGCCCAAAAACCACATTGAGACACACATCAAGGCTTTTGCGCCAGGATTGAGGCGTCACGCCAAAGTTGGTGGACAGTTTGGCGCATGAAAGCCGCGAATTTTGTGGCCGCTTGGCCAGGGTGGGGTAGGCGCTGGTGGGGATGGGGTTAATCTGCTCAGGCGCCTGGCGCGCCCGCATGCGCGCTTCGTCAAAGATGGCCGAGGCAAAGCCGTACCAACTCGTGTGCCCGGCGGCGCAAAAATGGTATGTGCCGAAGTTCGGCGGGCCTTGTGTAGGCAGATTGTGTGCAATTTGTGCGATAGTTTGTGCAATATCCGCGGCGGAGGTCGGACTTCCAATCTGGTCATCCACTATGTCCAGTTCCTGTCTCGCGGCGCCCAGGCGCAACATGGTCTTCACGAAATTTTGGCCATGGGGGCTGTAAACCCATGCGGTGCGTAAGATAATGTGCCTGGGTCCCGCCTCCCGGACGGCCTGCTCGCCCGCCTCTTTGCTGGCGCCGTAAATAGATATGGGGTTCACGGGGTCCGTTTCGACATAAGGGGCGTTTTTCGCGCCGTCGAACACATAGTCTGTGGAAATATGGATCAGTGGAATTTCAGCCTGTGCGCAGCTTTGCGCAATGAGGCCCGGGGCCGCTGCGTTGAGGGCGAAGGCGATATCCGGCTCTGTTTCGGCTTTGTCGACGGCGGTATAAGCGGCGGCATTAATCGCGAGGGAGGGACCAATGCGGCGTATAATTCCCGCGATTTCATCTTGCGTCGCGCGCTCTAAATCCAGATCGCCGCGCCCGAGGAAATGAAGTTTGGCGCCGGGCTTCCAAGGGGCAACAGCCAGCTCAGTGGCGACTTGTCCGCTTTTGCCAAAAATGAGGATTGATGAGGACATGACGTCAGGGAGCGCAGTCCGTGACGTGAAAATAGTCCGGCAGACTTTTAAGCGCCGGGTGATTGCGGTCCTTTTCAGAAAGGACGGCGATTTCCGGAGCGATCCCCCAGTCAATATTCAAAGCCGGATCATCCCACGCCAGACCCCGGTCTTGTTCCGGCGCATAATAACCGGTGACTTTATATATGACATGAGTGTCGGCTTTGAGCGTACAAAACCCATGGGCGAATCCTTTGGGAACCAGAAGTTGGCGCCAGTTTTCTTCCGATAGAACAGCCGAAACGCAAGATCCATAGGTGGGAGAGCCGATGCGAATATCGACGGCGATATCCAGGATAGCGCCTGAGGCCACGCGCACAAGTTTGTCCTGCGCCGCAGGAGGACTTTGAAAATGCAGGCCGCGCACAACCCCTTTTTGAACGGAGAGAGAGTGGTTTTCTTGAACAAAATCCAACACCAGCCCCGCTTTTTCAAAAGAGCGGCGATTCCAGGTTTCAGACAAAAAGCCGCGG
>JAJFIM010000118.1 GCA_021774995.1 Alphaproteobacteria bacterium
CATTGACGCGCGCGTATGCGGCCTGATGGTTGTCTGACAGGTTAGGTTGATCGTTCGGCTGAAGCTCTTGTGGGGGCGTGACATTCTGCGGTGTAATGGGGTTGTTTGGCGTTTCCGGCGCTGCTTCGCGTTGCGACTCTACGAAGGAATCAACCCAATCATTCCATGCCCCCTCTGCGCCATCCTGTGAAATCCAATCAATGTCAAAAGGCGAACGGTCGCCTCCATAATGGATGTTTTGAAGCGCGGATGCTTCAGCGCTGTGAGCGGGCGGCGTATCAGCGGATGCGCCATCGGATTGAGACTCCTGAAGCTTAGGCGGCTCGGGTTTCAAATTGCTCTGATCTTGAGAATCCATATAGGCGCGATCATTGGTTTGTCCGCGAGATTCTTGGGTGATGTCGTTGCTATCTTTCGCCATCAGAAAAGCCGCACTCCACGCAAGGCATCCATCGCGCCTCAGCGCAAGGGAGCCGGTTACTCAATACATATGGCGAATCTGAATAATAAAAATAAATAATACTTTAATATGGAGAAATACACGCAGTAATATTTATTAACCATAATGTAAAATCAAATATATACATAAGTTTTATGTAAAAATACTTGCAATGTTTAGGCGTAATTAAGGTTACACGCCCATGAAGGGGTCAATCGACCCGGATTTTAGCCTTTCATACGAGCCCTTTACCAATTAGCAAGAGCGCCCGGTTAAATTCAGGGTTAATCAAATTCTGTTGCATTACACGTAAGTCTTTTAAATGGCGTCTAAATTAGAATTTCGTTTGCCAGACAGTTGGCGCCGGGCGGATGTGATAACCGCCTCGTTTTTTATTAATGTGCTCGGCCTTGGCCTGCCCATTATTATTCTTCAAGTCTATGACCGGATCATTCCGAATGAGGCTTACAGCACATTCCAACTGCTCATGTTGGGGTTGGCCGTCGCGGTGATATTGGAAACGATACTTCGCATTGTGCGGGCCGCGATTTTATCGAATGTGGGTGCGCGCTATGAGCATCGCACCGGCGTGGCCGCTTTTTCATCCGTGCTGAACAGTCAGCTCTGTTACTACGATGAAGATACCGCAGGATCCTATGTGGACCGCATGCGCGGCGTCTCCCCCATACGCGAGTTTTATGCGGGCCAGGCGGCGCTGCTGGCGGTTGACTTGCCGTTCGTGCTGATTTTTCTCGTTCTTATCGGTTTGATTGGCGGCTTTTTGGTGCTCATACCTTTGGTCTTGTTGGGCGTTCTGTTAGCCATGGCCTATTATTTGGGGCGGGAGCTTTCATCCGCTTTGAATGTGCGCACGGAGAGCGACCGGCGGCGCCATGACTTCCTGATTGAAACGCTGCAAGGCATTCATACAGTCAAAGCCCTTGCTCTTGAGAAGCTGATGGTGCGCCGCTATGAGCGGTTGCAGGCAAAGTCAGCCTCAGAAGTGATGAATCTCAACACGCTTCAATCGATCATCAGTAGTCTCGCGAATACGCTGTCTCAGCTCGGGACGGTTTCTTTTGTCGCGATCGGCAGCTTGTCGGTAATTAATCAGTCCATGACATTAGGGGGCCTGGCGGCGGGCACCATGTTAACCGGCCGCATTCTTCAACCGGTTCTCCGGGGGTTCAACTTTTGGACGCGCTATCAATCCGTGCGTCAGGCGGAAGAAAAATTGGATGAAGTATTTCATCTTGAACAAGAAGAACAGGCGCCGCGGCTATTGGGCGCTATTAAAGGGCATATCGTTTTCAAAGACGTCTCGTTTCGCCACTCTAAAGATAGTCCGTATATTCTAAAAAACATCGACCTTGACGTCCCCGCAGACAGTATGATTGGGCTTACCGGTGAAAACGGGTGTGGATTGAGCACGGTGTTGAGCCTGATCAATGGCGTTTATAAACCGGAATCGGGCGCCATCGAAATTGATGGGAAATGCAGCCGTTTATATGGCGGCGACGAATTGCGCCGGCAGATGGGGTATATGCCTGAGAACGGCGAATTTTTTCATGGGACGTTGCTGGAAAATCTCACCATGTTTCGTGATGGCGACGCGAAGACCCGCGCGATACAGGCATTGCGTCTTCTCGGACTTGAAGATTTTGTATTGAGTTTGCCCCAGGGGCTTGAAACCTCGCTTGGAGGGGGAACTATTGGACGCATCCCGCGCGGGATGCGTCAGCAAATCATCATCGCCCGCGCAGTAGTCGACGATCCCCCCGTCCTGTTGTTCGATAACGCCCATGACGGGCTGGATATGGAATCCGATAAGCGCCTTATGGCGGCATTGCAGAAGGTGCGCGCCGGTAAAACGATATTCCTGGCGACTTATCGCCCTTCCTTTTTGAAAATGTGCGACCGCGTGTTCATTTTGGAAAATGGGCGGATGATCGAGAAAAGGCCGCCTAAGGCGCCTGAATCCGTGGGGGAAGTAAAAGAAAATTCCGCCGTAATAGACGGACCGGCTTTGGTTAAGAAAGAAGCCTCATGACAGCTTTAGCGAGAAACCCTCTCTCTCATGAAGATTTCTTGGCAAGCTCGCTGAGGGAGACGAAGGATCATAAGGGCCGGACACTCTCCGGCGCCGCATCCTGCATCATTCCGCTCTTGGACGCTCTCAATTGGCGCGGCGATAAGCGCGAAATCGCCGAGGCGCTTCCCCATTTCGCCGATGCTATGGATATGGTGGATTTGCGTAATGCGTTTGTAGCTCTCGGCTTTGAAAGCCATCCGGACGCTATCGCGTTAAGGGATCTGGATGAGAGGCTTCTGCCGTGTCTCTATCAAGAAGAAGATCATGGTCTGCCTTTTTCAGTGCTGGCGAAAGGTGAAAAAGGTTTGAAATTGTGCCGCAACGGCGTCAGTGAATGGGTGGATCCAGACGCCTGCGAGATGAAAGGCCAGGCGTATTATTTTACCCAGATAGGGCATGCGCCCATATTGCAAGAACCTCATATATGGGGATGGTTTGGGGCGGCTCTCGGGCGTTTCAAAAAGTCGATGTATATGCTGATTGCGATGTCGTTTTTTACAAATTTGATCGCAGTGATCTTTCCTCTGTTCATCATGTTTATTTATGACCGTGTGATCGGTTCGCAATCAACGCAAGGTCTGCCCCTCATTGTTGTAGGGCTACTGATTTTCCTGTCTGCGGATGTGTCGCTGCGGATCATTCGATCGCGCCTGCTTGGTTTTATCGCCGGCCGCATTGACTATTTATTGGGCGTGGCGACATTCGATAGAATTCTCTCTCTGCCCCCCGCGTACACAGAATCCGCCGCCGTGAGCACCCAGCTTTCCAGACTCAAAGAATTTGAATCATTGCGAGATTTTGTGACGGGATCATTTGCTCAAGTCGCGTTCGATGCGCCATTTACATTGCTTTTCGTTTTTATCATTTTTTCCATTGCGGGTCCTTTGGCTTTTGTCCCAGTGGGAACGCTTTTCGTGTTTGTATTGATGGGCGTATTCCTGGTCCCGCGCGCGCGGCAGCTCAGCCTTGAGTCAGGCAAGTCATCATCTGAAAAAGAAAACCTTCTGGTTGAGACTTTGTTGAACATGAAGGCGATCAAAAATTCAGGCGTTGAGGGCGTTTGGGAAGAACGATTTAGAACGTCTTCTTCGTCGAGCGCGACGCTGCGCAGCCGCATAGAAGTCAACAACGCCGTGATTGAGGCGCTCAGTCACGCTTTCATGATTCTATCGGGCATGGCAATTTTGTGGTTTGGAACGCAGTCCGTGTTAGCAGGCACGCTCACCGTCGGCGCATTGATCGCGACAATGATTTTATCATGGCGCATTCTCTCACCCATCAACGCCAGCTTTCAGATTTATATCAAGCTTGATCAGGTCAAGAAATCAATTGCGCAGCTCAACAATCTGATGCGTTTAAAGCCTGAAGGAAATGGTGGAAAATCAAGGCTGTTGTCCAAAAATTACGAAGGCCATATTTCACTCAACCGGGTGAGCTTTCGTTATTCCAATGAGGGGGACCCGGCGCTGCTCGGCGCTTCCCTCGTCGTTCGCGAAGGTCAGACGGTTACGATTATCGGACCCAACAGTTCCGGGAAATCGACGGTCCTGAAACTCATCGCGGGAATGTACCAACCGCAGGGTGGGAATATCGCCATTGGCGGACTGGATTTACGGCAAGTTGACCCTCGTGATTTGCGTCAGAAAATCGCCTACGTTCCTCAGCAGTCTGATATATTCTATGGGACAATCGCGCAAAACCTTAGGCTTTCAGAGCCTTTGGCGTCTGATGAAAAATTACGGGACGCTGCGCGTCAAATTGGTCTTTTGGATCAGATCGAAGCTCTGCCGGAAGGTTTCAATACGCGCATCGGCATTGGAAAAACTGAAGAATTTGCTCCAGGATTTATGCAGCGCCTCAGCATCGCCCGCGCTTTGGTGAGGGATTCATCCATTCTATTGTTTGACGAGCCTGCCCAATCATTGGACCGTGCGGGAGATCAAGCGTTTGTCGCGCTTCTTCAATCTTTGCGCGGCGCGCGAACGATTGTCATGGTGAGTCACCGGCCCAGTCACATAAAACTATCGGATTCAGTTGTTTTGGTGAGTAAGGGCGTTGTTGAGTTTCAAGGCGCGCCGGATCAGGCGTTGGCGTTATCGCAAGTTGTGAGTGGATAAAGAGAACACGGAAAATGGCAAAGGCGCAGATGGATATATTGAAGAAGATAGGACTGGGGAGGGAACCTCAGTCTCGCCAGTTGATTCAGTCAATCAATTTGGAGGAAACGGAACCTCCCGCCTTATTAACGTCTATGGTCTTTGTCATTGGATGCCTGGTGTTTTTTGGATTTGTCTGGGCGGGCGTGACGCGAGTGGATGAGGTTGCGCGCGCCGAGGGAAAAATAATCCCTGAAAGCGACGTGCAGGCGATACAGCACTATGAAGGCGGTATTGTTTCAGAAATTCTCGTCAAGGAAGGCGAGGTTGTCAACAAGGGGCAGGCGTTGCTCCGCCTGGCGAAAATTGACGCTCGCGCGCAATTGGACCGAATGAAAGCCCGCCAGATTTCTGTTCTTTTGGAAAGGGAGCGGCAAAATGCGCTGGCGTGGGAGCGGACGCCGGATTTTGAAAAAGTCATTGAAGCGGTCGATGGTCTCAGCGTGATGCAGGATGCGGGCGTCGAAACCCACAGGGAAACATATTTGCGTCAACACGACCTTTTGAACAATCAGTTAGGGCGCCAGCAAGCGGAATACCAGCGCCTGAATAATAAAATCCCCAGTTTAACGGCCGAACTGAAACTCTTGCGCCAGGAACTGGACCGGCGCCAAAGCCTTTTTGATAAAGGTTTGACGACGCAATCAGCCTTGCTTGATGCGAAACGCCAGGAAAGCCGCGTCGCTTCCAGTTTGAAAGAAACGCAAGATCAGTTGGTTGGCGTGGAAGCGGCAAGCGCCGAGATAAGAAGCGGTTCCAAATCAAGAGCGTTGTCGCGGGTGAATGAACTGGACCTTGAATTGACTGAGATTGTTGAAAACATCAAGATGCTTGATGATCGCAATCAGAGGTTGGAGTTGAATGCGCCCGTGAAAGGCATTGTTCAGAATTTAGCGATCAATGCCATAAACGCCGTTGTGCAACCTGGGCAGACGTTGCTTGAAATTGTGCCGGTTGATGAGCAATTGCTTGTCGAGGTGCGGGTGGACCCAAAGGACATAGGGCATCTTAATCCGGGTCAAGACGTTGATTTGAAAATCTCAACATATGATTATGCGCTCTATGGGTCTGTGCCGGGCAAACTTCTTCGCGTGTCGGCTACAACGTTCCAAACGCGCGAGGGGACGCAATATTACCAGGCTGTTGTCGCGCCTGAACGCGCCTATGTGGGCAATGATCCCGTACGCAATATATTGCTTCCAGGCATGGTGGTGCAGGCCAGCATCAATATCGGTCAAAAGTCTATATTGGATTATCTTTTGAAGCCGGTTTACCGGGGATTTTCAGAAGCATTCCGCGAGCGGTAATAAAACGCGGCGCTAGGCGCCGTGAATGCCCAAAGATCAAAACAAACAAGCGCGCTTTCCCCCATGTCACATTGACGTGAGGAGGGGGCGCCGGTGATGCTATTTTCCCTTCAAAGTGATATGCTGACAACAGCATTGCGTTGAACCTTGTTTCTCCCTCCCCATGTGTAGAAGCGGAGACGAATGATGAGTGCGCTTTTTCCACAAAATACATTGTATGGCGCCAGGACCGCGCGCCGTCGGCGGTGGCGTGTCCTTATCCCGCTTATTGCCTTTGCCGGCGCTTTGAGTTCTTGCGCTTATACTGATGGGTATTATCCGACATATGGCGGATATTATTCCCCTTATTCGGGAAGCTATTATACGCCGCGCTCCGGCGGGTATTATTCGCCTTATTATGGCAACCGGTATTATGGGGGCCATAATCGCCGGGGACATCATTACTGACGCATTTGGGCGATATTAAATTCAGGGGTGGTGTCGCCCAGGTTTGATCCCTCTTTCCCGCGCCTTTTCAAGGCGGGCCTTGGGCGGTTGGCGGACCCGTATAGTGTCGGCGCCGCGAAATACATGATTGCCATTTTACCCTAGCTCAAGTATAAATATCGGTTGAGTTACGTTAATATTCCTATGAAGATTACGACTTTAGATTTTAAGTTGAGCCCTTTAAAGACATTCTTCCCTTTACGGACTCTCCTGCGTGTTTCTCGAGTTCGCAGCACCCTTCAATTACGGACTTTTACGAACTCTTGGTCTTCCCGATATCTTTCGGGAAAATTGCGCAACGCCCATATTTGAGGAGATTCACTCATGGCGATCGGCACCGTTAAATGGTTCAACACAAATAAGGGATACGGATTTATTTGTCCCGACGATGGGCAGAAAGACGTCTTCGTCCATATCACGGCTCTTGAGGCGGCGGGACTTCATCAATTGAATGACGGTCAAAAAGTAAGCTACGAAATTGCCACCAATAAAGGCAAAACATCCGCTGTCGACATCAAGCTCGTTGATTGAACGCTTAAATCCGATTTTCTCATTGAAAAGAAAATAGGTCATACTTTAGGGCGCCAACTGAACATATCCAGTTTGGCGCTCTATTTTTTGTGCGCACGCACTGTCTTCGCAGGTTCGCTATATGCCGCTCAATGAATATCCTGACGCCACGCAATTGCTTCAAGACTTTCAAAATGGTTCTTTAACGCCTGAGGGCTATGTGACGGCCTGTCTGGCGCGGCTGGAGGCGGGCGCGAAAACGATTAACGCCGCTACGGAAATATTGCGCGCAGACGCCCTTGACGCGGCGCAGGTTGAACGCTGCGGTCCTTTGGCTGGGCTTGCCTTTAGCGTGAAAGAGACGATCGGCCTTGCGGGCAAGCCCACTACCGCCGGATCGCTTCGCATGCCGCCGCTCGTCTTCGACCAGGATTCGGCGGTTGTTAAA
>JAJFIM010000119.1 GCA_021774995.1 Alphaproteobacteria bacterium
GGAGGAGGCTTGGTTGAAACAGACAGAGGCGGACGATCCGGCGCTGGCTTTTGTGAATGGGTGGCCCATAAGGCGCTCAGACGCTCTCAGATTCGCCGCTGCGCGGGGATTGAGTGATCCGGGCGCGGGAGGGGAAACTGCGGAACTGGATGACCAGGCGGTGCAAGGTTTGGTGGAGGAGCTGGTCGATCAACAATTGCTCTCGCTGGAAGCCCGGCGCCGGGGACTGGCCCGCGACCCGCAAGCCATTCGTCTTTTACGCGCCCGCGGCGACGCTGTTTTAGCTGAACTTTTGCTCGGCCGCGAGGTGGCCCTTCAGGTCACGCCCGGCGCTGTGCGCCAGCTTTATGATGAACAGGCGGCCATTTTGAAATCGAGCGATGAGGTGCGCGCGCGGCATATCTTGGTGAAGACGCGGGCCGAAGCTGAGACCGTGATGGCCCGCCTGAATGCGGGCGAGGCCTTTGAGGAAGTTGCAGGGGGCGTGTCCATTGATCCTGGCTCTAAAGAAAAAGGCGGGGATTTGGGCTATTTCATCCGCCGGGATATGGTTCCCGCGTTCTCCAAAGTGGCGTTTTCAACGAAAGTGGGCGAAATGTCCGCGCCTTTTGAGTCCGAATATGGCTGGCATATTTTGAAAGTGGAAGACCGGCGCAAGCCCGTCGTTCCGTCATTTGAGGATTTGCAACCGCAGTTAAGGCGCTATCAAAATTATCAAGTGATTGAAAACCTGCTTGAGGAGTTGCGCGGCAATGCCACAATCGACTATGTGCTGAGGTCCGGACCGGCGCTTTAGAGTCGGGAATGTTTTTTCTTTCTTTTTTGAGTTCACGTTATGGCTGAAAAACCATCAAGCCTGAAAAACACTTTGTTGAAACAATTGGACCCGCTGACCAATGCGTTGCGGGCGGCGCGGGGCGTTGGCGCATCACAAAAAGGGAAAGGCGCTAAAAAACCGGCGACGTCCAGGGGGAAATTTCCCCCCGGCGATAAATCCAAATCCGCCGCCTCAAGGCCCAAAGCGCTCAAGTCCAAAAAATCCGGCCCGGCCGCTATTTCGCCTCTGGCGCCGGAGCGCTTCCCTGACATGCCGGCGCTGGCGGGCGTTCAACTGGGCGCGGGGCGCGTGGGCGACAAGTATAAAGGCCGCGATGATCTGCTGGCGGTCGTGCTGGACAAAGGAACGGCCTGTGCGGGCGTCACCACCACATCCAATATGCCGAGCGCGCCGGTGGATTGGTGCCGCGCGTTGATCGAGACCGATCACGGCATGGATCATGCGCGCATGCTGGTGGTGAATGCGGGCAACGCCAATGCTTTTACCGGCCAGGCGGGACGGGATAGTGTGCGGGCAACGGCGGCGGCCGCCGCCAAATTGGCTTCGTGCCGGCAAAAGGACGTGCTGATCGCGTCCACCGGCGTGATTGGCGACGTTCTCAACCCCGATCCGCTGGTGCGGGCTCTGGAAAAAGCGCACGCCAGGGCCAAGCCCGGCGCCTGGGCCAAAGCCGCCGCCGCGATCATGACCACCGACACTTACGCCAAAGGCGCACACGCCAGCGCGCTCATCGATGGCGCGGAAGTGAACATCTGCGGCATCGCTAAAGGTTCGGGCATGATCCAGCCCGACATGGCGACTATGCTGAGTTTTATTTTTACCGACGCCGCCATTCCCGCGCCCATTTTGCAGACGCTTTTGTCGGTCGCGGTGCGCCGCACCTTTAACGCCATCAGCGTGGACAGCGATACGTCAACCAGCGACACGGTATTGCTGTTCGCCACCGGCAAAGGACCGGCCCACACGCCTATTTTGCGGGCCGGGGATCGGCGGTTAATGGATTTTCGCAGCAAATTGTTTGCCGTGATGAGGGATCTGGCTCATCAAGTGGTGCGGGACGGGGAAGGCGCGACGAAATTCATTTCCGTGCGCGTGACGGGCGCAGCCAGCGCACGGTCGGCCAAGATCATCGCAAGCGCCGTCGCCAATTCGCCTCTTGTGAAAACGGCGATGGCTGGGGAAGACGCCAATTGGGGCCGCATCGTGATGGCGGTGGGTAAAGCGGGGGAACCGGCGGACCGCGACAAGCTTTCCATCCGCATCGGCGGTGAGAGCGTGGCCAAAGCGGGCCAGGTTGATCCCGATTACGCCGAGTCCCGGGTGGCCAAACACCTCAAGACCCAGGAGATAGACATTGAGATCGATGTTGGCGTTGGCGCGGGCGAGGCGGTGGTCTGGACCTGCGATCTCACCCATCAATATATTGCGATCAACGCGGATTATAGATCTTGAGCGGGAGGGCGTCATGAAGGTTCTTCTGGTTGCCGCCTGCGTCCTCATTGATGCCGATGGGCGGGTGCTGATTTCACAGCGCCCTGAAGGAAAGAGCATGGCGGGTCTGTGGGAGTTTCCCGGCGGTAAGATGGAGCCGGGGGAGTGCCCCGAAGAGGCGGTGATCCGCGAGATGCGCGAAGAACTCGGCATTGAGATCCCGCGGCCCTGTCTTGCGCCTTTTGTCTTCGCTTCGCACGATTATGGCGACTTTCATCTGCTGATGCCTCTTTTCCTCTGCCGAAAATGGAACGGCGTCCCCGTTCCGCAGGAAGGCCAGCGCGTGAAATGGGTGCGCGCGCGCAATTTGCGGGATTATCCTATGCCGCCCGCGGACGAGCCTCTGGTGGCGCATCTTCGCGACTTGCTGTGAGGGCGGGCTGTTTTTAAGAACCGCCGGGCTTGGCCGGTCCCGTCTTTTCCCCCGCAGAGAATTCATCTGTCCCCAGAGCGTCCGCCAGGCGCGTTTTCGCGCTGCCGGGTTTCAGCGGCTTTTGTTGATCGGGGTGGGGCGCCCAGGCGGTGAGGGTGATGATCTCGAATGTGGCGGGCACGCGGCCTGTCTTGTCGCCATGTTTTTCCCGGTAAATCTCGCAGGCCCGTCTCAGTGTTGCGCGCCGCAGCGGGGTCTTGCGCCGCGCCGTCAACGTGTTGGTCTCGCCCATGGCGCGCAGCTCCGCCATCAGCTTTAAAGGGTGGGCGTAAGAGACGGTCACCCGGTCGCTGTCCGCGACGGGCAGGGCCAGTCCCGCCCGCTGCAAGAGCGCGCCGAGGGTTTTGATTTCGGCAAAAGGCGCCACGCGCGGGCTGACCCCGCCCTCAACTTCCATTTCGGCCGCGGCGAGCGCCGTGCGCAATTCCATCAATGTGTCGCCGCCAAAGAGTGCGCCTAAAAACAGCCCATCGGGTTTGAGCGCCCGGCGAATTTGGATGAGGCAACCGGGCAGGTCATTGACGAGATGAAGGGTGAGAACGCTGAATATCGCATCGAGCGTGTGCGGGCCAAAGGGCAGGCGCTCTTCGTCAGCCACGAGGCGCGGGCCTTGTCCCTGCGCAATCATTTCTTGGGCAAAATCCGCTTCAATAAGCGTACCGATCCGCTCCGGGATCTGGCCCGCCAAAATTTCGCCCAGCGCGCCGGCGCCCAAATTGAGAGCCAGCGGGAAGTCCCGCGTGATGGCGTTCAGCCGCCAGGCGAGATCTTCCGCTGCGCGGCGCGCGAGAAACGAGCTTTTGGCAAAGCTCGGGACAGCGCGCCTGCGGCGGCGGCGCACAAGCTCCCGGTCAAAAAGAAGGTTCTCAAGGGTCATTGACGTTTTTACCGCCTTCTTGTGGGCTATTCAATCAAACTGAGTAAAAGCTTCCGTGAAGGATGAATAAGCTTCGGGAAGGGCTGAGAATCACGTTAAAGTCCGCCTGAAGTCTGAGGGAGGCGCAAAGGCGGCGGAAAAATTTGGGAAAATCTGTACCGGGACGACTGGATCAAATGGCGCGCGCGTTCAGCGGCGGCGCAGCGGCGTTGTCCCGCCTCGCGCTTGACGCCGCTCTGCCCGCGCGGTGTCTGGTGTCCGATGAGCTGGTGGGGCAGCCGGGGCAGATTGCGCCGGCGGCATGGGGGCGGGTCCAATTCATCGAAAAACCGGTTTGCGAGAGCTGCGGCGCGCCGTTTCCCTTCGATGTGGGCGCGGGCGCTATCTGCGGAGGGTGCGCCGCGCACGCGCCCGCCTATGATCATGCGCGGGCCGTTTTCGTCTATGACGACGCCAGCCGC
>JAJFIM010000120.1 GCA_021774995.1 Alphaproteobacteria bacterium
GACGCAAAAATTTCTTGGACTTCTGGCGCAAAACCGGCGCTTGTATGCGCTTGAAAATATGATCGACGTGTTCAACGCCCTTGTGGCGCGCCATCGCGGCGAGGTGCAGGCTTCAATTACTGTGGCCCAAGCCCTGAACGAAGGACAGACCCAAAAGCTGAAAACTGTCCTTCGGGACGCGCTGAACAGTGACATTCACATGGAAGTCGAGATCGACCCGAACTTGCTTGGCGGCATGGTCGTGCGTGTGGGCAGTCAAATGTTTGACGCATCCCTAGCCACCAGGCTTCACACCCTTCAGCTTGCCATGAGAGAGGCTTAATACCCATGGACATTCAGGCTGCGGAAATTTCCGCAATCCTCAAACAACAAATCGACGGTTTCGGAACGGAAGCCGAAGTCTCCGAGATCGGGCAGGTTCTGTCTGTGGGCGACGGCATCGCTCGCATATACGGCCTTGATAATGTGCAAGCGGGCGAAATGGTCGAGTTTCCCAACGGCGTGAAGGGCATGGCCCTGAACCTGGAAGCCGATAATGTCGGCGTGGTGATTTTCGGATCTGACCGCGAGATTAAAGAGGGCGATATCGTCAAGCGCACCTCGGCTATCGTGGACGTGCCGGTGGGCAAGGGGTTGCTTGGCCGGGTGGTCGACGCCTTGGGCAATCCCATTGACGGCAAAGGTCCTATAGACGCAACAGAGCGGCGACGGGTTGACGTCAAAGCGCCGGGCATCATCCCACGCAAATCCGTGCATGAACCGATGCAGACGGGTCTCAAAGCCATTGACGCCCTAATACCCATTGGCCGGGGGCAACGCGAGTTGATCATCGGCGACCGGCAGACCGGTAAGACGGCAGTGGCGATTGACGCCATCCTCAATCAAAAAGAAATCAACGCCTCAGGGGCTGAATCGGAAAAACTCTATTGCATATATGTGGCGATCGGCCAGAAACGCTCAACGGTTGCGCAAATCGTCAAAACCCTCGAAGACAATGGCGCAATGGATTACACTATTGTCGTGGCCGCCACCGCCTCGGAGCCGGCCCCTCTGCAATATCTTGCACCTTTCGCCGGATGCACCATGGGTGAATATTTCCGCGATAACGGAATGCACGCCCTGATCGTTTATGATGATCTGTCCAAACAAGCGGTCGCCTATCGCCAAATGTCGCTCCTGCTGCGGCGCCCCCCTGGGCGTGAAGCGTTTCCGGGCGACGTGTTTTATCTTCACAGCCGCCTTCTGGAACGGGCGGCCAAACTCAGTGACGCCAATGGCGCAGGATCGATGACCGCCTTGCCGGTGGTGGAAACCCAGGCCAATGACGTCTCGGCCTATATCCCGACTAATGTGATTTCCATCACCGACGGGCAGATATTTCTTGAAACCGACCTCTTCTATCAGGGCATTCGCCCGGCGCTGAATGTGGGCATTTCCGTGTCCCGGGTGGGATCGGCGGCCCAGGTCAAAGCCATGAAGCAAGTCGCTGGAGCGATTAAAGGCGAATTAGCCCAATACCGCGAAATGGCGGCCTTTGCGCAGTTCGGCTCCGATCTGGACGCGACAACGCAGCGCTTGCTCAATCGGGGTGAAAAACTGACCGAACTGCTGAAACAGAATCAGTTTTCGCCACTATCCGTGGAAGAGCAAGTGATCGTGATTTACGCCGGCGTAAATGGCTATCTGGACAAGCTCGATACGGCTGATGTGCAGCGCTTTGAAGAAGAATTGCTGCGCACATTCCGAGATGCGCATGCAGGCCTGCTGGAAACCATCCGGAAAGACAAAGCTTTGTCTGACGAGACGCAAGCCAAGTTGAAAGACGCCGTGGAAAGTTTTGCCAAGGCTTTTGCTTAAACAGGTACTGACGGATAATTTTAAGACTCCAGATGGGAGAGAGGGGCGCGGATGGCGAGCCTGAAAGATCTCAGAAACCGGATTTCCAGCGTCAAGAACACGCAGAAGATCACCAAAGCCATGCAAATGGTTGCGGCGGCCAAGCTGCGCCGCGCCCAGGAATCGGCGGAAAGCGCGCGTCCCTATGCAGTGCGCATGGATCAAGTCTTGGCGAATCTATCGGGCGCTATGAGGGATCGGACCGACGGGGCGCCGCTTCTGATTGGGACCGGAAAAAGCGATGTTCACCTGCTGATTATCGCGACCGCCGACCGGGGCCTGTGCGGCGGTTTTAATTCTTCCATCGCCCGGATGGCCCGGGTTCGCGCAAACGCCCTTCTGGCGCAAGGCGCCCAAGTCAAAATCCTCTGCGTTGGAAAAAAAGGCGCCGATGCGCTGAAGCGTCAATTTGGTCACTTGATGCTTGAGACCATCGAATTGAAAGAGATCAAGGCGCTTAATTTTGAAGTCGCCTCCCGGATCGCACGGCAGGTGCTGGCGCTCTTTGGCGATGGCGAATTTGATGTCGCCACTCTTTTCTTCGGCGCATTTGAATCGATCATCTCTCAAATTCCGACGGAGCAACAACTTATCCCGGCGATCCTTCCCGAACAGGAAGGCGCAAGCGCGGCCGCTGATCTGGGCGGCGCCGCTTATGACTATGAGCCGGACGAGAAAGATATTCTGGAAGATCTGCTGCCCCGCAACCTGACAGTTCAAATTTTTAAAGCTCTCCTGGAAAATGCCGCCAGCGAACAAGGCGCGCGCATGAGCGCCATGGATAACGCCACGCGCAATGCCGGTGAGATGATCGACAAATTGACAATCACTTATAACCGCTCACGCCAAGCCATGATTACCAGAGATCTGATTGAAATTATATCGGGCGCGGAAGCGCTTTAAATTGGGAATGACCTGACCTCCCGGCGCTAAGCGCTGTGAGATAAGATTTAAGGATAGAAAAAATGAGCACACTAGCTATTGGCCGAATCACTCAGGTTATTGGCGCTGTCGTTGATGTTGAATTTGACGAAAACCTACCAGCCATCCTCAATGCGCTGGAAACTTACAATGGCGACAACCGGCTCGTCCTTGAGGTTGCTCAGCATTTAGGGGAAAACACGGTGCGCACCATCGCGATGGATTCCACCGAAGGTCTGGTGCGCGGCGGCCGGGTGACCGATACGGGAGACGCTATCCGCGTGCCGGTCGGCGATGAAACTTTAGGGCGGATCATCAATGTGATTGGCGAACCGGTGGATGAAGCAGGCCCCCTTAACACAACAAAGACCCGCGCCATTCATCAGGAAGCGCCGGAATTCGTCGAGCAGTCCACCGAAACTGAAATCCTGGTGACCGGCATTAAAGTGGTGGATCTTCTGGCGCCCTATGCTAAGGGCGGCAAAATCGGCCTGTTCGGGGGCGCCGGCGTTGGCAAGACCGTGTTGATCATGGAATTGATCAATAACGTCGCCAAAGCGCATGGCGGTTATTCGGTTTTCGCCGGGGTTGGCGAGAGGACGCGCGAGGGCAATGATCTTTATTGGGAAATGATCGAATCGGGCGTCAACAAGGAAGGCGGCGGCGAGGGTTCCAAGGCGGCTTTGGTTTATGGGCAGATGAATGAGCCTCCAGGCGCCCGGATGCGGGTGGCGCTTTCCGGTCTGACCGTGGCGGAGAATTTTCGCGACGAAGGCCAGGACGTGCTGTTCTTTGTCGATAATATTTTCCGCTTCACCCAGGCTGGTTCGGAAGTGTCGGCGCTTTTAGGGCGCATTCCGTCCGCTGTCGGGTATCAGCCAACACTC
>JAJFIM010000013.1 GCA_021774995.1 Alphaproteobacteria bacterium
CAATGGCGCCTGGTGGGGGGATTACGGCAATGCGGCGCCAATGAAGGACCACACCCATTTGGCCCGCACGGAGCTGCCGCGGGCGCAAGATTCAAATTTCACCGCCTATATCGCCACCGGCGTCTGGCATCATTATCTTAAAACCAATGACGCGCGCTTTCTAAGGCGAAGCTGGCCCATGGTTGAACGCGCAATGGCGTTCGTCCTCTCTTTGCAAAAGGAAACGGGGGAGATTTCCTGGTGCCTTGACGCTGATGGTCTGCCCGCTGACGACGCCCTTATTGCCGGATGTTGCTCCATTTATAAAAGCATGGAATGCGCCATCGCCATTGCACAAACCCTTGGCGGGCATCAGAAAACGCGCGGTGCTTTAAGCGCGGCGCGGCGAAAACTGGGGCGCGCCTTGATCCGCGCGCCGCACCTTTTCGACCGCCGGGAGGTGACGGGCGCGCGGTTTTCCATGGACTGGTATTATCCCGTTCTCACCGGGCTCATTGAGGGCCGCGCCGGACGGGCGCATCTCGCCGCGCGCTGGGCTGAATTTGTCGTCGAGGGATCAGGGTGCCGCTGCGTCAATGATCAACCGTGGGTCACTGTCGCGGAATCTTGCGAATTGGTCATGGCCCTGCTGAATGTGGGGGAGAGGTCCCGCGCGCAAAGCCTTTTTGACTGGCAAGGGCAGTGGCGCGACAACGATGGCGCCTTCTGGATGGGGTATCAATTTGAAGAGGCCATTGTCTGGCCGGAAGAAAAACCCGCCTGGACGTCAGCGGCTATTCTTCTGGCCGCCGACGCCTTACGCGAGGGCGGCGCCACCGCGCGTCTTTTCGCGGGCGCGGCGTAATATCCTAAGGCTGGAGACAGCATCTTCTTCCTCGAAAAGCCCAGAAGCCAAAGCCATTTGGTAAATCTCAAAGGGCGGGCGGCCGCCTTGCGCCGGATCGGGGAAAACGTCGTGAATGGCCAGCACGCCTCCCGGCGCAATATGAGGGGACCAGAGACGGTAATCCGTTTCAGCCGCGTGCCGTGTGTGGCCGCCATCGATAAAGAGGAGGCCCAAAGGCTGGCCCCAAGCGCGCGCCACCAAGCCTGAGCGCCCAACAATGGGGATCACTGTCTCTTCAAGACCCGCTTGCCGCAATGTGGCGCGCAAAAATGGCAGCGTATCCATCACGCCCGCCGCCGCATCCCACAGATCCGGATCATGATAATCCCAGCCGGGCTGGTTTTCTTCAGAGCCGCGATGATGGTCGACGGTAAAAAGCAGCGCGCCCATTTTGCGGCAGGCTTGCCCCAAATAAACGGCTGATTTTCCGCAATAGGAACCGATTTCAAGGCAGGGACCGAGCCCGTCAACCGACAACGCCGCCCGGTGCAGCGCCGCGCCTTCTTGCGGCGCCATGAAACCCTTAACCGCCTCGATATCGATCGGCAGTGTGATCATATCTTCGCCCAAAAGCTAACCAAACCTTATTCAGCAAAAACGCCCCTTATCAGACACTTGGCGGGGGATCGCGCTGACGTCAACCAAAAAGAAAGCATTCTAATAGATTATGGTGAACTTAATTCAGGATAATCTGTCTGGGCGCACCACTCCCGGTCGGACGAGGAGCCCAGTTTATGAGCGAAGAAACATTCGATCCCTCACCAGAGACTTTTGACGCCATCATGGAAGCCGTGCGGGAAACGCCGCGCGGACGGTGGTTTGTCGATGAACTCGCCAAGCGCAACCGCGTATCCGATACGGAGCAGGTGCTTCTTGGACTAGAGCGTTTACGCACCGCTTTTTCCAACTCCCAGGAAGCCGACGCAGGCGCTAACAACACTGAAGCCAATAACACTGACGCCAATAACAGAGGCGAGAGTAACCGCATCGATATCTTGCGTCTTGAATTGCAACAGATGTCCGCCTCCATCCAGGAAACGCGCCGCGAGATATCCGCCATAAAACCAAAATCGAACAATGACAGCCGCATCATGGCGGCAACGGAAGAACTGGACGCCATCGTGACGTCCACGGAGCGGGCGACAACTGATATATTGACGTCGACGGAAAAATTACAAGAAATTGTCGACCGCTTGCGCGATCAGGACATTGAATCCAAGACCTGCGATGAATTGGAAGAACTGATCACGAATATCTTCATGGCGTGTTCGTTCCAGGATATCACCGGGCAACGCACGACTAAAGTCGTGAACACCATGCGTTATCTGGAACAGCGCGTGAACTCAATGATTGAAATCTGGGGTGCGACCGCCGTTAAACCCGTACCGGCACATGAGGAAAACAACGACACGCGGCCCGACGCGCATCTTTTGAACGGCCCCGCCAAAGAAGGCGAAGGCACAAGCCAGGAAGATATTGATCGCCTGATGAACGGGGAAACGCCAGAAGAGGGGGAAGCGGCTCCCGCGCCAAATGAGCGCGCAACGCAAAGCGCCGAATCTGAAAAGATCCCCGCGGCAAGTGATGACCTGACGGGATACGCCGTCATGGATGAGAGCGATGAACCGCTCCCTGACCTTGATTTCGATTCTGATGAGAACGCGGACGAAACTGCCTCTCAAGAAGATATCGATGCGCTTTTCGGGTAGTGCGCCCACACGACAATTCAAAACCGTTCAGGAGTTTCAAATCAAACCGGAGCCATGTCTGGATGTTTTGGAGCGTCCGGCTTTACGCGCCGACAGAGGCCAGGGAGTCTGACAACGCCATCATCCGCTCAATCTGAGTTGCGAATGAATTAAGTTCCTGACCAAGGATGTCCGTATCGAGCTGAGGATGCTTTTGCCGCAATGCCAGTTGCGCTGTTTCAAAAGTCGCCTTTTGTTGGCGCGCATCGGCAATCGAGGTTTCAATCACTTGTTTATCTTCGCGCCATTGGGCAAGGCCGCGCACAAGAGCGGATGAATCCAGTAAAGCCACAAGCGTCGTCTCACGGCGATGAGAGTTCACCACCGCTTCGGTAGCTCGGACAAAAGCTACGGCGTCAGACGTTTTTTTGCGCAAATCAGTGACCATGGCCTCAATTTGAGCGTCAACGCCGCCATATTGCTTTTCTTTTTGTTCGACATAGGCGACCGCCACCGCATAACCTGGCGCTCGGCTGTCGGCAACCAGGCCCGGGCCTTCCGGTTCGTCTTCTTTACCGTTCACGAGCATGCCCGCAAAATACCCGAAGAAGCTGGAATCGCTGACCGTATCCCATACTTTTTCAGATAATTCAGAGGCTTGAGTGCGCAATTCCTTCTGGGTGCGCGAGAGATTGCTTAAAGTCTCTCCACCCGTCATGTTGACGGTCGTGCAGGCTGACAGCCCCATGAGAACGCCAAGAGACACAACTACCGGAAGAATTCGGCGGGCCAATACAATCATAAAAGCAATTACCCCTTTAAAACTGTACGCAAACTAAACATGCTTACACAATTCAGACACAATAAAACGAGCTTTCCCCCAACACAAACCCGTAAGACGCACACCTTAAGCAGATGCAGTGTACCAGAAATAATTCGACTCCGAAACACCGTACGCCCCCACATTTGAGCTTTTCTTATTAGGCCATACGCCCCTTAGGGATTAATAAATAGATATGCAACAATTGTCTCGATCTCAATATTTATATCCCCCCGTGACGCCATATGACGCAGGCCGCTTAGAGGTCGGCGATGGACACAGCCTTTATTATGAGCAAAGCGGCGCGCCGGACGGCAAACCGGCGGTCGTGCTCCATGGCGGCCCAGGCGGCGGGACCAGCCCTGAAATGCGCCAATATTTTGATCCGCAAGCCTATCGCATCATCCTGTTTGACCAGAGAGGGTGCGGCAAAAGCACTCCTCACGCCAGCCTCGAAGCCAACACCACATGGGATCTGGTGGCTGATATTGAGCGCCTGCGGAACCATCTAGGCGTCAAAAAATGGCAAGTTTTTGGCGGCTCCTGGGGAAGCACTCTGGCTTTGGCTTATGCGCAAACCCATGGGCAAGCCGTGAGCGCATTGGTCTTGCGCGGTATTTTTCTGCTGCGCGCGCAGGAATTGCACTGGTTCTATCAATATGGCGCGCACGCCGTCTTTCCTGATCACTGGGAGAAATTCATCGCTCCGATTGCGCCCGATGAAAGGGACAATCTTTTAGAAGCGTATCACCGGCGCCTGAACAGCCCCGACCGGGAGATTCAATTGGAAGCCGCCCGCGCCTGGAGCCAATGGGAGGCGCGCACCGTTTCCTTGCAGGCTGATAGCGCCCGCATAAGCGCCTTTGGCGCGGACGCTTTCGCCACCGCCTTTGCCCGGATCGAGTGCCATTATTTCATCAACAAAGGGTTCTTGACCCGCAATACCCAGCTTCTGGATCATGTTGACCGCATCCGCCATATTCCGGGCGTGATCGTCCAAGGCCGCTTCGATATGGTGACGCCCATGATGTCGGCCTGGGCGCTTCACAAAGCATGGCCCGAAGCCAAGATGGTCGTCGCACCCGACGCCGGCCATGCCGCGAGTGAACCGGGCATCACGCGCGCCCTGGTGGCCGCCACCGATCAGTTCAAATCCCTTTAAGTGAAAATTACTTTTCCGACCGTCAGATAAACCAGCACTGCCCCGACGCTGACCGGCGCCACAACGCGCACCAGAAAGCGCCACAGAGCGTAAGCCGCGCCATCGTAAAACCCCAATTCATCCAGAGTGATCGTCTTGCTAACAAACCAGCCGGCAAAGATCGATGTGAGCACCCCGGCCAAAGGCAACATGATATTGGCGGTCAGATAATCCAACAGATCAAAAATGGTCATGGCCTGAAATGGCGCGAACACGCCCAGAAGAAAAACATCCGACCAAATATTCATGGACAGCGCGCTGGCGATGCCGATCACCCAGGCTAAAAAGCCCCACGCATAAGCAAGGCGCGCCCGCGCCCAAGAGGTATGCTCCTCACCCCACGCCACCACGATTTCAAGCAGAGAGATAGAGGAGGTCAGCGCGGCAAAAAGGGCAAGCGCAAAAAACAAAGCGCCGAACACCTGGCCAAAAGGCATCTGGCCAAACGCCACCGGCAGGGTGACAAAAATCAGGCCCGGTCCGCTGGCCGGATTCAGCCCGACGGCAAATACAATGGGGAATATAGCAATACCCGCCAGAATCGCGACAAGCGTGTCGGCGAAACAAATGATTGAGGAGGCGCGCGGAATATGCGTATCCCGCGTCAGATAAGCGCCATAGGTGATCATGATGGCCATGCCAACGCCGATGGAAAAGAACGCCTGGCCGATGGCGCCTAGAAAGACGGACGGCGTTATTTGCGAAAAATCAGGAGAGAAAAGAAAGTCAAAAGCCCTGTCCGCATCTCCCGTTACCCATGAATAGGCAACTACGCCCATGAGCATGAGGAAAAAAAGCGGCATGAGAATTTCCACGGCGCGCTCGATCCCCTTGATAACCCCGCGCGAAACAATAAATACCGTCAGTACCATGAACAATGCGTGATAGAACGCCAAAAGACGCGGACGCTCCAATAAAGCGTCAAATCGGGCGCTGCTGGCCTCGGCCGTTATGCCTTTCAAGGCGCCCGTTATGGCGGGAGGAATATAGGCAATCACCCAACCGGCGATGACGCTGTAATAACTTAAGATGAGAAACGCGGCGATCATGCTGATCCAACCAATCACCCGCCATGACGCCGACGCGCCGCTCGAAAGCGCCACATTGCGCACCGAGCCGACAGCGCTTAAACCCCCTCGCCGCCCGATCAGAAGTTCAGCCATCAAAATCGGCAAGGCCACCCCAAGTACGCATAATATATAAAGGACAATAAAGGCGCCGCCGCCATTTTCCCCCGCCATATAAGGAAAGCGCCAAAAATTACCAAGGCCGACCGCCGCGCCGACCGCCGCCAGAATGAAAGCGAAACGCGATGACCAATGTGCGCTCTCTTGCCTGACCTGCATGGTTTTATCCTTTTGCGCCGCACACATGAAAGATGCAATTACCAAAGTCCAACGGAAGAGCGCGGCACTTCGATAGAACGATGGACATGAACGCTCATCAACAGACCAAGACCGAACAGAAGCGTGATCATGGCCGTTCCCCCATAAGACACCAGCGGCAGGGGCACGCCGACAACGGGAATGAGTCCCATCACCATAGCCACGTTAATGGCGACATAGAGAAAAAATGTAATGCTCGCGCCCATGGCCAGAAGCCGCCCAAAATGGTTGCGCGATTCCAGCGCGAACGCCACGCCGTACCCCATCACCAATAGATAAAGGAACAAAAGAGCCCCCGCCCCCATCAGGCCCAATTCCTCGCCCAGCATGGTGAAAATAAAATCGGTTTGCTTTTCGGGTAAAAAATTGAGTTGCGATTGCGATCCCTGGCCAAACCCGCGCCCCCACAGGCCGCCCGCCCCCAGGGCAATTTTTGATTGAATGATATTATATCCCGCGCCCAGGGGATCGCGCTCCGGATCAAGAAATGTCAGCACCCTGTCGCGTTGGTAATCGTAGAGCGATCCCCACCCGAACGGAATGGCGACAAGCCCCAAGGCCAGCCCTGAGAGAATAATTTTCCAATTGAGACCGGCGACAATCCACAGCCCTATGCCACCGATCATCAACAGGGCCGCCGTCCCCAGATCTGGCTGGCGCAACACCAAGCCAACCGGCGCCATGATGATCAGCATTGGGGGCAGCATATAGAGCGGCCGGGAAACCTGCTCCATGGAAATGCCGTGAAAATAGCGCGCCAGAGCCAAGACCATCGTAATTTTCATGATCTCTGAGGGCTGCACCTGCATCAAACCTAAACCGACCCAACGTTTGGCCCCCATCCCCGCGACGCCCCAGAACTCAACCCCGATAAGCAAAAGCAGCGCCACGGCGTAAGCTGGATAGGCCAAATCCAACCAGACGCGGATATCAATGAGCGCCACGACGAGCAACACGATCATGCCTATGCCAAAACGGACCATCTGACGCGACGCCCAAGGGTCCAGATGATGACCGGCAACGGAATAGAGCATCGCAAAACCGATCCCCGCAATCACGCAGAGAAGAAGGATAAAACCCCAATTGATTTCAAAAAACTTTTCGGAAAGTCTCAACTCCCGGCCCGATCCTCCCATGATTTCCAAAAAAGACATGGCTAACTCTCCCAGGTGCGCACCGGCCGCACGATTTGACCGCTGGCGACGGGGGGAATGGCGTCGATCCGCACCGGATCTTTGAGTAAAACCTCGCGCATGATATCGCGCGCAATCGGCGCTCCCGCGCGCGAGCCGCTGATCCCATGTTCGACAAAAACGGAAATGGCGTAACGCGGCTCAGATACCGGCGCAAATGCGACAAACCACGCATGGTCCCTCAGCCTCCAGGGCAATTGATCGCCTTTGCGCACACCCGCCAGCCGCTCCGCCCTGGT
>JAJFIM010000121.1 GCA_021774995.1 Alphaproteobacteria bacterium
CCTCGATAGAACCGGATTGACCATTGAAGATCTCCCGCAAACTTTCACACTCGAAATCGAAACTCAGATCGACCCTTCCAGCAACACGGCGCTTGAGGGACTCTATATTTCTAATGGGATGTTCTGCACGCAATGCGAAGCACAAGGGTTTCGCAAGATCACATATTTTCTCGATCAACCCGATGTCATGGCGGTTTACACAACGCGCATCATTGCCGACAAAGGCGCCTATCCGATTTTACTTTCCAATGGGAATAAGACGGGAAGCGGCGCTCTGCCAAATGATCGGCATTGGGTTGAGTGGCGCGACCCGCACCCAAAACCGTCTTATCTGTTCGCACTGGTGGGGGGCGCGCTCCAGCACGTCGAAGACCGCTTCACTACAATGTCGGGGCGCGACGTCATATTGCGCATCTTTGTCGAACCTGGCGACGAAGCCCGGTGCGCTTACGCCATGGACGCCTTGAAGAGAGCCATGCGCTGGGATGAAGAAACATATGGCCGGGAATATGATCTCGATATTTTTATGATCGTCGCGGTCAGTCATTTCAACATGGGGGCGATGGAGAATAAGGGACTCAATGTATTCAATTCCCAATACATACTTGCAGACCCGCAAACGGCGACGGATACGGATTATGCGCGGATCGAGAGCATCATCGCGCATGAATATTTCCACAATTGGACGGGCAATCGGATCACCTGCCGGGATTGGTTTCAACTCTGTCTCAAAGAGGGTTTGACGGTTTTCCGCGATCAGCAATTTTCAGCAGATATGCGCGTGCCCTCCGCTCAACGCATTTCCGATGTAAGGGCTTTGCGGGCGCGTCAATTTGCAGAGGATTCCGGCCCACTTGCGCATCCGGTGCGGCCTGATTCCTATATCGAGATCAATAATTTTTACACCGCGACTGTGTACGAAAAAGGCGCCGAGATTGTGCGCATGTTGCACACGATCTTAGGCGCCGCCGGTTTCCGAAAAGGCATGGACCTGTATTTCAAGCGATTTGACGGCTGCGCCGCCACGGTTGAAAACTTTCTTTCCGTTATGGAAGAGGCCAACCAAACGAAATTGACGCAATTTCGGTTGTGGTATTCACAAGCCGGGACCCCCGAAATTCAAATTGAGCAATCCTATTCACCCGGCGCGCAACTTCTGGACCTCACCATCAGTCAGCACACGCCGCCCACGCCTGGGCAACCGGCAAAGCAGCCTTTATTCATTCCGCTTCGGCTGGGTTTGATAGCCCAGAATGGAGAAGACCTGCCGCTGAAACCACAGACAGGACAAAGCGATATCACTGGAGACGTTCTCCACCTTCACCAACAAGAACAAACTTTTCAATTTCAAGCGCCCACAAAGCCGATCATTTCGATATTGCGGAATTTTTCAGCGCCTGTCCGGATTAAATCCAACCTCTCCCGCCAGGACCAAGTATTTCTCATGGGATGCGACAGCGATCCTTTTAACAGGTGGGAAGCTGGCCAAGTTGTTGCAACTGATCTCATGCTTGGAAATGTCGCCGCCTTCCAAAACGGCGGCGCCCTCACGCCTTGCGATGCGTATATCAGCGCGCTGCAAAAAACGCTGACCGATCCCAAACTTGATCCTTTCTTGATCGCTGAAACGCTTAACATGCCCAGTGAAAATGACTTGGGCCAAATGATGACTGTGCTCGATCCGGATGCGATTCATTATGTGCGCACTACCTTCCTCCAAAATATTGCCACAGCGCTTAAGCAAGATCTCATCGCCGTCTATCAGAACAATGACGTCGCCTCCTCCTACAGCCCCGGTGCAGAGCAAGCAGGCCCGAGGGGATTGAGAAACCGGGCGCTTACACTGCTCGCCATCATGGACGCGCAAGAGGAGCGCTCTCGGGCGTTGGAGCATTACAATTCGGCCGGCAACATGACCGACGCGATAGCCGCACTCAACGCTCTCAATCATTCCAACAGCCCGGAGCGCGAACAAGCATTCCATGCTTTTTACGAGCGCTGGCGCCAAGAAGATTTGGCCCTGAACAAATGGTTTTCCCTGCAAGCCATGTCATCGCGCGCAGAGACGATCACCCATGTCAATGATCTGCTCGCTCATGAGCTGTTTCGGCTGGATAATCCCAACCGCGTGCGCGCCCTGATCGGTGCGTTTTCGCAAGGAAATCCTTCTTGCTTTCATAGCCAAGACGGCGCCGGTTACGATGTTCTCGCCGATGTGGTTCTGCAATTGGATCAATCCAATCCACAACTCGCCGCGCGCCTTCTGTCGGCTTTTGAAATTTTGCGCAAACTCGACGCGCCCCGCCAAAACCACATCAGACGGCGCGTGGAAGAAATAGCCAAAATGCCCGGCTGTTCCCGAAATACGGCCGAAATTGCCGCGAAGATCCTCGAATAAACACAACCGGTCACCACCTATTCGTGCATTATATATTATTTTCCCCTTTTTCAGACTTTGATAAGGCGATACACTTAATATTATAGGCGAATATTCCATTCCCTATATAAGTGTATTGTTATGATGTTAGATAGGCACGACTCGCAAAGAAATCCCCTTGAATCCCTCAGCATCCTGGTTGTGGACGATAATTTCTACATGCTGAAAATTATCGGCACAATTTTAAGAGGGTTCGGAATCAGTAAAATTGCGGAGGTGAAAAGCGCTGAAGAAGCCTTTGCCACACTGCGACAGACCCATGTCGATATCATCATTGTCGACTATGTTATGGAAATGCTGGATGGAATTGAGTTCACCAATTTAGTGCGCAACAGCAAAGATAGCCCCAATCCCATGATTCCCATCATCATGCTCACGGCCTATTCAGAGCGTAAGCGCGTCATTGAAGCGCGTGATTCCGGCGTGACTGAATTTTGCTGCAAACCGGTTACGGCTCGTGAATTGTTCATGAAGATTCGTTGCGTTGTGGCGCAACCACGTCAATTTGTGAGGGCGGACAAATATTTTGGCCCAGACCGGCGCCGCAAAACAGATGTGGAATATAGTGACGATGAAAAACGCTCTGAGGGCATGAGCAATAGCGCGATTGACGATATGTTTGATTGATGACTTACCGCATCGCATTAATGGCGGGCGCGGTGATTCGTTTTACGGCGTTTTTCGCGGAAAACCTAGAAAAAGCGTGACAGAACGCCGTTGCTTTGCCTACCCTAGCCCCTAAGGCGAATCACTCAATTCTTAACAAAACGTTTCGTTTCTAGTTGAAAACGCTATCGAAAGCTAAAAGAGGCACTGATCGAAACGCGTGAGCGCGGTTTGAATTCGGGGCATTCGACAGGGTTATGGAAGAACACTTTTTAGCAAAATGGACCGGCAAACGGTGGCGCGGTCTTTTCACGATGAACGCGCGTACGCGTACGATCATCTTGCTTACCTCCTCATTTGTCGGCGCTTTCGCGGTGATCATCGGGCTGAAGCTCAGCGTTGACCGTCAAAATACGTTGGCATTGGCTGAACAGCACGCCGCCAGTTCAACCGGCGCGTTGGCGTTGCAATTCCGGACACTCTTGGTCAGCGTCGAATCATTGATGGATTTCGGCGCGCTCGCCTACGGGGCCGGTCAGGAAGATCTGGCGCCTCTCTCGCCCCGCATTGCTCAAACTCTCATTGATCGGCTGGCCCAAGTCCCGGCGGTGCAAAACCTCGCGGTCATTGACGCAGAAGGTCACGCTCTTTTCGACCCAGGCGGTCTCGAATTTCAAAGCCCTGACATTTCATCCGAGCGATATTTTCAATATCATGTAGAACAATCCGGAACGGGGTTATTCGTCACAAGCGATACCGACTTTACGTTGAGCAAAAGACTCGACACGGCGTCTGGGGAATTTGCCGGCGTCATCGTTGCCGTGCTGGCTCGAAATTATTTGAACCAGGTAAAACAAAGTGCTGATTTGCCAGAAGAAACTTGGCTCGCACTTGCCGGTCGGAACGGCGCCGTACTG
>JAJFIM010000122.1 GCA_021774995.1 Alphaproteobacteria bacterium
GGTGAAATTGGCGGACCGCTTGCACAATATGCGCACGATTATTCACCACCCTAATGAGGTGAAACGCCGCGCGATCGCGCAAGAAACCATGGAGATCTATGCGCCTCTCGCGGGGCGCATCGGGATGCAGGGGTTTCGCGATGAATTTGAAGACCGCTCGTTTATGGTTTTGAACGCCGATGCGCGTGAATCGGTTGTTAACCGGTTGAATTTCTTGCAACAGCAAAGCGGCGACAGCACGCAGCGCATTAAAGACGTCATCCAGAGCAGACTTGCCGACGAGGACATTCACGCTATGGTGTATGTGCGCTTTAAGCGGCCCTATTCGGTGTGGTGCAAGATGGAGCGCAAAGCCATCTCATTTGAGCAACTCTCCGACATCATAGGTTTTCGCGTGATTGTGGATTCGCAATCAGATTGTTACCGCGTTCTTGGCGTGGTGCACTCTCAGTGGAAGATGGTGCCGGAGCGTTTTAGGGATTATATCTCGACGCCTAAACGAAATGGCTATCAATCCATCCACACTACCGTGATCGGTCCCGATGACCAGCGCGTGGAATTGCAGATACGCACCAAAGAAATGCATGAAGTGGCCGAAACGGGGGTGGCGGCGCACTGGAATTACAAAGAAGCAACGTACCAAATCGGCGTCGATAAAGGCAAAGGCCGCTCGGAGAGCGACACTGAAGATTCTTCAGCCGTTTTGCGCGAATCCCTGTTTAGGGATCTCAGAGGATTGGCGGATCTGTTTGAGGGCGACGAGAGTTCCACAGATTTTCTTGAACACACAAAAATGGAAATGTATAGCGATCATGTTTTTGTGTTTTCGCCCAAAGGAGACCTCATCAGCTTGCCGCGCGGCGCGACGCCGATCGATTTTGCCTATGCCGTTCACACGACGATTGGCGACACATGCGTGGGCGCCAAAGTAAATGGCCACCACCGTCCTTTGCGCACTGTTTTGCAAAACGGCGACAGCGTTGAAATATTATGCTCCAAGGCGCAAGGGCCGACGCCGGACTGGGAATCAATGGTGGTGACGGGGCGCGCGCGCTCGGCCATCAGGCGCAGGGTTAAGCAAAGGCGGCGTGAAGATTTTATTGATCTCGGGCGAAAAATTATTGAATCGGCCTGTCACCGCCAAAACGTCGACTGTTCCGAAAGCTTTTTGGACGAGGCATTGCCACGGCTCAAGATGGTTACCATCAATGATTTGTATGCAGATGTTGGGGCAAGCCTTCTCCCTATTGACGATGTTCTGGCTGCGCTCTACCCGTCCGTGAAGAGAAAACGGGCTAAACTCTCATTCGGTAAAAAGCGCAAAGCAATTGGCCCCGCCGCGACAAGTCTCACGGACTTAAACGCCTCTATTCCCCTTGAAGGTTTAACGCCTGGTCTGGCGGTGCATTTAGCGCCGTGCTGCCATCCCCTGCCGGGAGACCGGATTGTCGGCGTGACCTCATCCGGGAAAGGCATTGAAGTGCACGCCATAGATTGCGGGCAATTGGAGGAGGGGCGAGATGATTGGCTAGATCTGCGTTGGCAGGAAAATCCCAGTGAAGATTTCTCCGCGATCGGACGGATCGAAATGACGGTCGTGAATGAGCCCGGGGCGCTGGGGGAGATCGCCGGAATCATCGCCCGGCAGAACGGCAACATCACCAATGTTCGTTTTCTGGATCAGGACGATAATTACGCCCGGCTCGACGTCGATATCGCCGTTGATGACGTTAAGCACCTGTTAGCCATTATTTCCGTCTTGCGCGCGACATCAGTGGTAAATGAAGTGGAGCGCAAGCAGGGGGGGCGAGACGTCAAGGGTTAAAAGGGCTGAAATCGGACCCGGTAAACACTAAATTAGAGTTTTGCAGACAAGATTTACAAGAATCGCAGTAGTACCGGCAAAGCGATGCGCTACCTGCCCGATATGAGTGAAAGAAGCGGAGTATGACGGCTAAGATACAGGGGATTGATGAGGTAAACCTACGTCCCAAATCCACAGGGGGGCTTATTTGGCCGTCCATGGGGTGGCGGCGTTTGGGCCGGTATCTGTTGCATCGTCTGACGCGCATCAAGGCGACGCCCCATGCGATTGCTTTAGGCGTCGCCTTTGGCGTTTTTTCATCTTTTACGCCGTTTATGGGTTTTCATATCGCTTTAGCGGCGGTGTTTACTTATCTTTTTGGCGGGAACTTGATTGCGGCCGGCTTTGGCACGCTCATCGGCAATCCGCTGACATTTCCATTCATCTGGTTGACGACGTATAAAGTCGGCGGTTGGTTGCTGGGCGCTCCGGTTATCGCGGGCGACATGTCACACAGCCTTTCTTATGGCGCTCTTTTTTCGGGTTCCCTCTCTTCTATTTTGCCGGTAATAACGAAGATGGCGCTGGGATCCGTGCCTCTTGGGGTAATGGCTGCGATCTTCTGCTACATCCCGCTAAAATTGGTTGTGGCGGGTCTCCAGCATAAGCGGCGACAGCGCCTGATCGGGAAGAAGGCAAAGAACCATAAAGCAGGCCGGATGGCCACGCCCGCACTGAGTTAGCGCCAGGGTCGCTGATTCTAGAGGCGGGACTTTATAACCGAACGGAAGATGATATGTCGTTCAGTGAACGCGCAATTCCCCGACTTGGGGTCAATATTGATCATGTTGCGACCATCCGCAACGCCAGGGGCGGGCCTCATCCCGATCCGGTGCGCGCGGCGCGCGTGGCTGTCCAGGCGGGGGCCGACGGCGTCACGGCTCATTTGCGCGAAGACCGCCGTCACATTGGCGATGAAGATATCGAACGCTTGCTTAAATATATCGAGGCGCCCCTCAATCTGGAAATGGCCGCCACCGAAGAAATGCTCGCTATTGCCCTACGCCATGCGCCCCACGCCTGTTGCATCGTGCCCGAAAAACGCAAAGAGCTAACCACGGAAGGGGGATTGGACGTTGCGGGGGGGCATAACCATCTTGCGCCTTTTGTGGGCCAGTTAGGCGCGCGGGGCATACGCGTTTCGTTATTTATTGATCCCGATGAGGTGCAGATTGCGGGAGCGGCAAAGCTCGGGGCTGCCGTCGTTGAATTGCACACGGGAACCTATTGCGATCGGGCCTTGGGGGGAGATGAAAAGGCGGCTGAGGCGGAAGTGGAGCGCCTGGCTTATGCAGCCGCGCTGGCGGAGCGCTACGGGCTGGAAGTCCATGCCGGTCACGGGTTGAGTTTCGACACCGTTGGCGCTATTGCGGCGATACCGCAAGTGACGGAACTCAATATTGGGCATTTTCTCATCGGGGAGGCTATTTTTGGCGGTCTTGATTCAGCCGTCAAACGGATGCTGGCGCTTATTACTCAGGCGCGATCCGCTGCCGCCGGCCAACAAATGGCGTAAGGCGCTGATTTGGTTATGATATTAGGAATAGGTAATGATTTGATCGACATCCGGCGCGTGGAGCGATCCCTTGAACGCTTCGGCGAACGGTTCACGTTGAGGGTGTTTACGGAGATTGAGCGCAAAAAGTGTGATGGGCGTCGTCTACGCGCGGCGGGGTATGCAAAGCGCTTCGCTGCGAAGGAGGCGTGCTCCAAGGCTCTTGGCACGGGGCTGTCCCGCGGGACATATTGGCGGGATATGGGCGTTGAAAACCTGAGATCGGGGAAACCCACGCTCGTTCTGACGGGGGGGGCAAAACGCCATTTAGAGCGCATGACGCCGGGAAATATGCTTGCTCAGATTGATTTGACCATCACGGACGACTTTCCACTGGCGCAGGCTTTCGTCATTATTTCCGCCGTGCCCATAGCGCCGGTGGGTTGAAACTTGAAGCGCGGGGGCGCAGAAGTTAGGTTGTTGGAGAATTTTAATGGACCGCTTGCCTGAATTTGGGTTTTAAAAACGCGGTGTAGTGAGTTAGGGACTGAAATGTCAGTTGATGTAGATAAAGAGAGTACTGAGAAAAGCGACCAACCTGCGCAGGAAAAGAGAAAACCTGTTGTGTCGCATCAAAGCGTCCTGGCGGAAAATATCAAGACCATAGGCTACGCCCTGCTCATCGCGCTCTTTATCAGGATTTTTCTCTTCCAGCCCTTCAACATTCCCTCAGCTTCCATGAAGCCTAATCTTCTTGTTGGCGATTACCTGTTTGTCTCCAAATACGCCTATGGCTTCAGCCGCCATTCTTTCCCATTTAGCCCACCCATTTTTGGCGGGCGTATATTTGCATCGTCGC
>JAJFIM010000123.1 GCA_021774995.1 Alphaproteobacteria bacterium
AGGGTTAGGTGTATCGTGTTCGGCCATTTTTGTACAAAACTATTGTGGATGTCGGGCGTACGGTCCGTTGAGCCGTTATCAACGGGAATGAGTTGCCAGGCTTCCCGGCCAATAATGGCGTCAAGATGTGCGGTCAACGCCGCGATAGCCGACTCGAGAATCTCTTCCTCATTCAGCAGAGGCATGATCACCGAGAGTTTGTCTTGTGTCTGCATGGAATCCCATAAATCTCATTTTGACTTAGTGTTATAGGAAGTCTGGTGAAAATGATAGCGGGGGCCGCTTATTTGATTTTCCTGTATTAACTAATGGATTCTTGAGTTTACGGACGGTCCGGTTTACAAAAGGGGTCATTCTCATTGAAGCTGGGCGCGTGTAAAAACAGACGCGTGTTGAGGTCATGAAAGTCGGATTTCTTCTCAATCATTATGATCTCCATCAAGTGCCCCACTGCGTTCCATATGCTTTTGAGCTTTCACGGAACTATGGCGATTGTGAAACGGTTATTTTTTGCTCGACGCAGGACGAGCTGAATTTTGCGAGAGAGATCGGGACGGGATTTCCCGGCCACAAATGCGCGTTTGAGTTTTTAACCATACCTTCTTATCTCAAGGCAATTGACCCATTTTTAGCGAAATTTGTTTTTGCCCGGAAGAGCGTTGTTCTAAAAGCGAATGCGGCCCGGTTGAGTAAATTTGACGCATTAGTGGTTCCGGAGATGACAAGCCTTGGTTTGCGGTCTCTGCCTGGTTTTGAACATGTTAAACTCATATTCACCGGCCACGGCGCCGGTGATAATCGGTTGGGCGGATCTTTTAACGATCGAATCGGAAAGTTTGACCTGGCTTTGCTGCCTGGGCGAAAATACGCCGAAGCTTTAAAAGAGGCGGGCCATCTTTCTTCAGGGCGCACGGCCATTTCAGGCTATCCGAAATTTGATTCCATAAATCATTTGGGTATTTCCAGGCGCCGGTTTTTCGAGAATGACGATCCGGTTGTTGTGTATAATCCGCATCACTCGAAGGAACTTTCGTCGTGGGGGCCTATGGGCGTCCAGGTTTTGGATTATTTTTTTGAGAGTAAAAAGTACAACCTCATTTTTTCGCCTCATGTCCTTTTATTCAAAAGATCTTGGGGGCGCGGCGTATCTTTGGCCAGGAAGTACAAGAATAACGACAGGGTTTTGATCGATAAAAGCAGCCGAAAATCAGTTGATATGACATATCTTATCGCGGCGGATATTTATCTGGGAGACGTCAGCAGCCAGATTTATGAATTTGTTACTGAACCCCGTCCTTGCGTTTTTTTAAATGCGCATCAATTCGACGCCAATGACCCGTCATACCATCATTGGAAATTCGGACCGGTGATTGACGATGTTTCTCAATTGCCGAACGCTCTTGAGGCGTCGCTAAATAATCACGATCAGTATAGAGATATACAGCGCAGTTCATTTGCCTATACGTTTGAGCAGGATGAACAATCAGCATCTATACGCGGCGCGCACATCATTGCGGAGTTTTTGTCCTCCGGGCAAATATCTGAAAAATGGAAATAAGAGGCAGCGTAAAAGAAACCTTAAAGCGCTGCGGCTTAGGGCCTCGCGAACGCGAACCGTCAATTTTGTTTTTAGGGAAATCTCTGGCGGCGTTTATGGCCATCGCGCCGATCATTGAACAACTGCTTCAACGCGATCAAAGGCTATCAGTCTATTTGTGCGCATCAGACGCCGCCGTGAGGCGGGACCTCGCCGCGCGATTCCCGCGCGCCTGTCTGGTTCCCTTCCCTTTCGGCGTGACGGCGACGCTTTTTTTAAGCAGGTATAAAGTGCGCGCCCTTGTGGCCGTGGAAAATGCCGCATTGTTATCGCCCGCACTGATGAAAGCACGCACGCGCCGCGCCACGCCCCTTGCTTTGATAAGCGGGCGCGGCGCGGCGCGGGTGAATATGGCAGAGGGGTCTCTTCAGGAACCGGAGATCGCGCTGGTGGGGGAAGCGTTTTCTCAATCCAAGGCTTGTACTGATGAACGTTTTCATATGTTCTTTTTTGCGCAAAATGAGTTTAGCGAAGAGCAGAGGGATGAGGTGGTTGCTTTACTGAAACCACTGATTGGCCGGGATCGCAAATGGAGCGAACGCCGGGATCAAAAACTGGGCCGGTGGATCGGGCAAAAATTCTTTTTACTGCTCGAAACGGAAATTTGGGCGCAGCGCTTGAAGGGGCGCATCGAGCGTATTAACGATCTGGATGCGCTGTCGAAAAAGCTTAGCCATCCGGCAACCATTCTTTGTCTCGGTAATGGCCCGTCCAGCGAAGACCCCCGGCTTACGCGTCTTTCTTATGACGCTTTATTTCGAGCTAATCACGCGTGGGCGGCGCGCGGTTTTTTGACGCAGCCTGATGTGGTCTTTACGGGCGTTAAAGCCAGCATGCGCAAGATCAAAGGGGCAATCTTGGGCGTGTTGGATACAAATACGGAAAAGGTTTTGCTTATGACGAGGGGCCTGAACGCCCTTTTTGGGGACAAGCTCAGTTATTTCGTTATTGATAAAATCAAAGGATCGACGCATGAGATGGATTGGAGGGGGCACCGCCCCACAAGCGGCGCAATCATGCTTAAAGCCGCCGTGCAGTTAAAGCCTGAGCGCCTGATAATTGCCGGGATTGATATGTTTCAGCATCCCAGCGGCTCATATCCCGGCGACAACACAACGGCTAACGCCTATGCCCCCGCGCATACATATGATAAAGAACTGGGCTTCATCCTGCACTGCCTTGAAAAATTTGATGGTGAAATTATTATTATAGGCGACGTTTTGTCACAAGAGTGGGAACGGTTTTTGCTGAATAAAGCGGAAGCCTGATAAGCTCATCCACACTTAAACTGACTTGAAGAGCGAGGCTCTTTATTTGTACTCTTCACAAAGGCTTGTGGAAGAAACTCATTGCAAGAAGGCGCGTGTTTCATTTTGGTGAGAAGAATTAAAAAAGATAAGCGGTTTAAAACATTTTGGTATCACCGCAAACCCGCCT
>JAJFIM010000124.1 GCA_021774995.1 Alphaproteobacteria bacterium
ACAAAGTGCGCCGGCGCTGGCCAGTCCCGCCACTTCTTCTTTGCCGCCCAAATGATGGAGGTAATGAAATTCGGCAACAGACGTGTAGCCGCCTTTGAGCAATTCGATATAGAGGCGCCTTGAGATGTTTTTTACGTCGTCAACGGTAAGGCGGGGCAACATGTCGTAGAGGGTTTGCCGCCAAGACCAGAAATCCCCGCTTTTGCCGTCATGTCCTTCCGTCATGCCGGCAAAAGCGCGTTGGAAAGCGTGAGAATGGGTGTTGATCATGCCGGGCAGGATCAGCGGCCAGGATTTCTGGCCGGGGGCCGGGCGGGCGTTTACTTGACGCGAGACAATCTCGCCTGAAGGCGATATCGTTAGCGCGACATCCGTCGCCCAACCATGGGGCAAGAGCGCTTTTTGGGCAAAAATTTCCACACTTTCCGCCATTTCTATGGTTATATATACAACTTGATATTATCAGAGAACCGTTAAGAGCGGCAAGGGCCGTATTTGAGAGAAAAGGCGAGCTGGCGCGTGACGCAAGTATTATGGGACATTTTGTGGACAAACGTTCATCTCGCGACGTTTCAGGAAGGGAAGGGGCCTTACGGCGCCATCCGCGACGGCGCGCTGGCCGTCCATCAGGGAAAAATCGTTTGGATGGGGCGGCAAAGCGATGCGCCCCGCGGGCCCGTTCAAAAATGCAAGGACATCCGCGACGGCAAGGGCGGCTGGCTTCTGCCCGGTTTTATCGATTGCCACACGCATCTGGTTTTTGCCGGAGATCGCGCTGACGAATTCGAGTGGCGTTTGCAGGGCAAAAGCTATGAGGAGATCGCGGCCAAGGGGGGCGGGATCGTCTCCACGGTTTTGAAAACGCGGGCCGCCGGCGAGGATGAATTATTCGACGCCTCCTTACCGCGCCTGAGGGCCATGATGGTTGAGGGCGTGAGCACGGTGGAAATTAAATCAGGATATGGTCTGAGTACGGAGTGTGAATTGAAAATGTTGCGTGTCGCGCGGGCTTTACAAGAACACACCGGCGTGCGCGTGGCGACGACGTTTTTAGGGGCGCACGCCGTTCCGCCTGAATACGCCGGCCGTTCTTCTGATTATATCGATACGGTGTGCAAGGAAATGCTGCCCGCCGCGGCGGCTGAAGGACTGGTGGACGCGGTTGACGGGTTTTGCGAAAACCTGGCGTTCACGCCAGATGAAATTGCCCGCGTTTTTGAGGCGGCCAAGAATCTTGGCCTGCCGGTGAAACTCCATGCCGATCAATTGTCCGATTCGGGCGGGGGCGCACTGGCGGGGCGTTACGGCGCATTGTCGGCGGATCATCTTGAATACGCCTCGCAAAACAGCGTTGAGGCCTTGGCGGCGGCGGGCTCAGTTGCCGTGCTTCTTCCCGGCGCGTATTATTTTTTGCGGCAAAAGCGCGCTCCCCCCATCGCCGCTCTGCGCCGGGCAGGCGCGCCGATGGCGGTCGCCAGCGATTGCAATCCTGGCTCCGCGCCTTTCACGTCGCTGTTGCTGATGCTCAACATGGCCTGCACGCTTTTTGGATTGACGCCTGAGGAGGCGCTCACCGGCGTGACGCGCCAGGCGGCCCGCGCTTTGGGGCTTTCACAGCGCAAAGGGACGCTTGAGATCGGCAAAGACGCTGATCTTAATTTATGGAGAATCGACCATCCCCGGCAACTCTGCTATGGGGTGTGGGATGCAACGCCCGCATGGGCTTCAATACGCGAAGGGGGATGACGCCGCATGGATACGCTGCCAAGTGAGATATATAAATTAGAGGCCTTTGTCTGGGGACCGGCCATGCTGTTCTTGCTGCTGGGGGCGGGCGTTTATCTCACTCTTGGTCTCAAATTCATGCCAATCCGGCGCATCGGACCGGCCTTCAAACTGACCTTTTCGAGCATCGGGGCAAAAAAACAGGGAGAGGGCGACATCTCCCCTTTTCAGGCCTTGTCCACCGCCCTGTCGGCCACAGTGGGCACCGGAAACATCGCCGGCGTTGCCACCGCCATCACGCTGGGGGGGCCGGGGGCTATTTTCTGGATGTGGATCACGGCCCTTGTGGGCATGGCGACCAAATACGCCGAGGCGGTGCTGGCGGTGAAATACCGCGAAAAAGACGAGCGCGGCCATTATGTCGGTGGGCCGATGTATTACATCAAACACGGACTGGGCAAAAGATGGATGTGGCTGGCTGCGGCTTTTGCATTCTTTACGCTTTGCTCCGGCCTGACCTCAGGCAATATGGTGCAGGCCAATTCCATCGCCAATGTTCTGGAGAGCAACCTTCATATTGAACCCTGGAAAACAGGAATTGGCCTGGCTTTGTTGACCTTTGCCGTCATCATCGGCGGGATTAAAAGCATCGCGCGGGTTGCGGAATTCCTGATTCCGTTCATGGCTGTGGCTTATGTCCTCGGCGGTTTGGTCATCCTTGTACTGAATTTTTCTTCCATTCCAGCGGCGTTAAGTCTTATTTTTGACGGCGCGTTTTCCGGCACAGCGGCAACCGGCGGCTTTGCCGGGGCGGCGGTGAAGTTCGCCATTCAATTTGGCGTGTCGCGCGGCGTGTTCTCCAATGAGGCGGGCCTGGGCAGCGCCGCTATTGCCCACGCGGCGGCGCAAACGGACGATCCGGTTAAACAGGGAACGGTCGCCATGCTCGGCACGTTCATTGACACCATCGTGCTGTGCTCCATCACGGCGCTTGTCATTCTGACGGTCTATGTGCCCTATACGGCGGCCGGCGGCGATTCCACCATGATCGGCGCTTGGGCCAGCGGTGAGAGCGGCGCATCTTTGTCATCAATGGCCTTTGGCGGCGGGGTCGCGGGCGGACAGTGGGTTGTGACATTTGGTCTGGCGATCTTTGCTTTCACCACCATCGTGTCCTGGAGTTATTACGCCGAGCGCGCGGCGGAATATCTTTTTGGCGTTAAAGTCATTTTTCCGCTTCGCATTCTTTGGGTTTTGATCCTGCCCGTGGGGGCTATGGCCGAGTTAAAAATGGTCTGGTCTTTAGGCTCTATCATGAACGCGCTGATGGCGATCCCGAATCTCATCGCGCTGGTGCTGCTCAGCGGCACTGTGTTCGCCATGACGCGTTCCGCCGCAAAAGAAAGAGAGACCCGAGAACAGGAAAGTTAAGGGTTCTTAGCCTGTTCACGCATCGACACGGACATGTCTGAGGATCTACACTGGTCATCATTAATGATCCTTCTCAAAGCGAGTTCAGGCTATGGATGTAAAAAACGATCCCCTTTCGGCTTTGTGGGCCGATTTCAAGGAAATCCGCTCAGGGACCGACTATATTGACAGCCTGCGCGGGCGGGATATGGCCGTCTATCTTTTGGGCGGCCGCGTACCCGAACCCGTGGACCACCCCATCATCCGCCCTTCCATGAATGCGGTGGCGGAGACTTATGATTTAGCGCTGGAGGATGAAAAAACCGCTTGCGCCAAATCATCGATTGCCGGGCGCAAAATTAACCGCTTTTTGCATGTGCCCGAATCTCCGCAAGATCTCGTGATGAAAGCTGAGATGCAGCGCGAATTGGGGCGGCGCACCGGCACGTGTTTTCAGCGCTGCGTGGGCATGGATGCGGTGGGCGCGCTGCACTCCGTTACCCATGACATCGACCGGGAATGCGGGACGGGTTATCACGCGCGCTTTTTGAGCTTTTTGAAACGCGCGCAACAGCTCAATCTGATTATCGGCGGCGCCATGACCGACCCCAAAGGCGACCGTTCCAAAGCGCCGCACGAACAGGCCGATCAGGATCAGTTTCTCCATGTCGCGCGCCGCGACGACAACGGCGTTTATGTCACCGGGGCGAAAATGCACCAGACGGGGTGCATCAATTCCCATTGGATCATTTTCATGCCGACTATGCGGCTGGGGGAAAAAGACCGCGCGTTCGCCACTGTGGGCGCGGTGCGCGCCGATGCGCCGGGGCTGACTTATATTTATGGGCGGCAATCATGCGACACGCGCGCGCTGGACGGCGGGCCGATCGATGCGGGCAATGCGCGCTTTTCCGGCCAGGAAGCCATGATCATCTTTGACGAGGTATTCGTACCCTTTGAGCATGTTTTTATGGACGGCGAATATGAATATGCCGCCTCATTGGTGGAGCGTTTCACCGCCTATCACCGGGCGTCCTATGTGTGCAAAACGGGGCTTGGCGATGTGTTGACGGGGGCGGCCGCAACCGCCGCTGAGTATAACGGGGTCGCCCATGTCTCTCATATCCGCGACAAACTGGTGGAGATGACGCACCTTAATGAAACCGTCTACGCCGCGTCTTTGGCGTCGGCCCACCAAGCCTCAAAATTAGACTCGGGCGCCTGGCTGTCTGATATGATGCTGGCCAATGTCTGCAAGCACAATGTCACGCGCTTTCCTTATGAGATCGCGCGTCTTGCGCAGGATATCGCCGGGGGCCTGATGGTGACGATGCCATCGGAAAAGGATCTGGAGAACGAAGAGACGGGCGCGCTTGTGCGCAAATTCATTCAGGGTGCTGAGGGATCTGACCCCATTGACCGCATGAAGATTTTGCGTCTCATCGAAAACATGACTTTAGGGCGCAATGCGGTGGGTTATCTCACCGAATCCCTGCACGGCGCCGGGTCGCCGCAAGCGCAGCGCATTCAGATCGCCCGTCTTGCGAGCATGGACGAAAAGAAAAAGCGCGCCCAAAAACTGGCTGGGATTTTATAAAAATATTGAGGCGCGTTGATCATGTTTTTTTATGAGATTTTTTGCGGCGTATATTGTCGCTTAACTCAGCCAG
>JAJFIM010000125.1 GCA_021774995.1 Alphaproteobacteria bacterium
GGCAAAAAGCTGTTGCAGGCTGGTTTGTAAATCAAAGCCCGGATCAATAGCGGCTGCCGCCTCGTAAGCTTCGACAAGTGTCTTGCCTGAATCCAAAGCTTCCAATAAAGAAAAAGCCGCCGGGGTGAGCGTTCTCACCTCAACCTCCAAGCGCGGACGGATGATCAAAATATGATTGCCGCCTTGATCCAGCCTGATATTATTTGTTTGATCATCAGCCGCGGCCTTCCTATTGGCCTCCCAGATCTCAGCTACGGGGTAATCAGAAACCATGAAGTAGCGGCTGGGGTGGAGGGAAAGACGCAAGCCTTCAAAAGCGTCGGGCTGGAGCCTTTGAAGATCTTCAATATTGAGAGGCGGTTCATCGGGCGCGTGATAGGCCTGAAGCCAATAATATTCCAACCGGGCCACGTCAGGCAAATAGGGGTGGTCGGAAGCCGGGGGAAAACCCTCCAGAAAAGCCGCCATTTCCGCTCCGTATACGGACAGGCGCGCTTCGCGCGGCGGATGCGCTTTAATGAATTCCGCACTGAGATAGGCAAAAAAGCCCTCGCCCACCAGAAGCTTCAACGCCGGAAAGCTGGCCGCCATGGCCTCCGTCAAGCTGGACATCATATTATTGCGATACACCGCCAAACGCGCTTCCGCGCCAAAGCCTTCCAAGGCGTCATAGGGGATCAGAAAGGGCCGCGCGGGGCCTGTGTCTTCCCCCAGAAGCATTTCGCTAAAACGGTCCTGATGCTCACGCAGACTGGGCATGGGACCTCCCTTCTTGCGCGCCCGCTTGGCGCGCCGCCGCACTTTTTGCGTCCGCCTTTTGCGCTTCGGCCAGCAACACGTCCCAAGCCGGTATATGGCGATCCCACTCGATCAGCGTCGGCGCATGAGGCGCGCGCGCCATATATCCCTCATATAGCGCCCAAACATCGTCAATGACCGGTGAGCCATGATCGTCAATGCGCAACTCGCGGTTGCCCTTTATCTCAACGGCGTGGCCCGCCATATGAATCTCGCCCACAAGAGCTGGAGGAATTTGCGCAAGATAGGCGTCCGGGTCAAACCCGTGATTGCGCGCGCAAACAAAAACATTGTTGATGTCCAGCAGCAGACCGCAGCCGGTGCGGCGCGCCACTTCCAATAGAAATTCGGGTTCGGGAATCTGCGAGGCTTCGAATTCAAGATAAGTGGACGGGTTTTCCACCAGAATCGCGCGGCCCAACGCATCCTGCATACGGGAAATATTATCGCTGAGAGTATTTACAGTTTCTTCCGTATAAGGAAGGGGTAGGAGGTCGTTGAAATACGCCCCTCCCAGAACGCTCCAGGACACGTGTTCGGAGACCAGCGCCGGTTCGTAGCGCGCGATCAGGGCAGCCAGACGCGCAAGATGGTCCGGGCTCACCGGTTCAGCCGAGCCCAATGAGAGGCCCACGCCATGAAGCGAGAGCGGATAGTCGCGCCGAATGGCTTCAAGGTATTTATGAGGCGGACCGCCCGCCCCCATATAATTTTCAGGATGAACTTCAAACCATCCAATGTCGGGGCTGGTTTCAAGGATATTTTGGTAATGCTCGGCTTTCAACCCGACCCCCGCGCGCGCGGGGATCGGGTTGGTCGAAAATACCGGAGAAGAGTCTGACTTAAGAGATTTTTCAGTCATCATCCTCTCTTCCGCATTTCAAGTGAGATGCTAACCGTTTAAGTCGCGATATCGGAAGTTTCTTCCAGGCTGCCATGCGTGCCATCGGGACGTTCAATGCCCGCGCACGTGCCTGCTTCAACCAGTGACCAGGCATTGCCCTGATAATCAGTGGTTGACGTGCCGGCGCAAGAGGTGCCGGCGCCCGCCGCGCAGTCATTCTTGCCGGCCAGAGAAACGCCGTAACACTTTTCCATTTCGGCGCCGTCATCGGCCATCGCCGGGGCGGCGGCAAAAGACAGGGCCGCCGTCATGGCGCTGGCGACAAGCAAAGCTGATGCTGTGTTGGTTCTTGATGTCATAATCGTCTTCCTCATGTGAGCTGGATGTAAATTCTCAAGGTCCCATCGATCATAGAGATCAACGTCACTGTTATCAAATTCGGCTGTTAAGGGAAGTCACAGCCTATCACGTTCTGTTGAGAAGGAAAGAGACAAGAATGAGAGCACGCTGTCTCTCATGGTTTCGGATACATGGCGTGGGATTCTTGTTTCTCGATAGTATCGTTGACCCAAGCCTGAAACTCTTCACTATACCAGTGATGCCGAATCCGCCAAAACCATTTGGCTCCTTCGTTAGAAAACACATCCACAAAGGATTGTTGAAATCCGACAAATAGCCGCTCGTCTAACGCGCCGCTCTGCCACTGGATGTATGCAGTCTCATAAGTGCGCAGCAAAATCGACATTTGAACAATATTCTGGACGCGTTCATCCTCTTTCAGTCCCTTGGGGTCATCAAGCGCGCGATGTCAGATGTTGACCAGTCCCGGTACGTGAATAAAATTTCCAATCGTATTTTGGTAGGCCTTTATATGGGCCTGCGTCGCAGTCACCCGCATGGTTTGTGTGTTTTGCCGAAGCTGATATCCCAGATAAAAGAGAGAAATAATAACAACAAATGCAGATATGGTCTCAGCAATGTAATAAACCTGTTCAAAGGCAATGGTATCCATCTTGCTCCTCCCGTAGAATAAGGCTGCACGCATACGCAGGCCTGATCTTTGCATAGCAATATAACCGGGATTCATCTTTTGGTCATTTGAATTTTACGCAAAAATACCCGCCCCTGCCAAATATCAAGGGCGGGCTTGTTGGATACGCTATTGCTTCGTTATAAGGCTTTAGCTGCTTGTTGTGCTGCCGCCCGCGAGTTTTTCGCAAGTGCCTGCGGGAACGGCAATAAATTCAGCGCCCGAGGCGTCCGCTGTGGCCTGACCCGCACAGCTGTGGCCCGCCCCGGCGCAATCATTGGCGCCGGCTTTGACGATGCCATAGCATTTTTCCATGCCATCAGCTTTGGCCGACGTCATCTCTTCTTCAGGGGCTTTCGAGAAACCGGCGGTGACGGTTCCCGCAACCAATAAAGCCATGGCTGTTTTAACTGTGGCGTTCATGTCTCTTCTCCAAATTCAAAATGTGGTCCGAACTTAACGACCCGATCCTTCTTTTTTGCAGGATCGGACCGTCTTACCCTCTCATTACGTCAATCTAACAGGCCCTTAAGAGCTTGTTGTATCTCCGCCCGCCAGTTTGGCGCATGTGCCCGCGGGAAGCATGATGAACTCAGAACTGGACGCATCCGCACTTGCCTGACCTGCGCAAGAATGGCCCGCGCCCGCGCAATCATTAGCGCCGGCCTTTACGACGCCGTAGCATTTTTCCATGTCCATTTTCATGTCGCCATTCATGGCGCCGTCGTCAGCCATTACGCTGAATGCAGACGCCATCGATACTGCGGCGGCCAGGGCGCTGGCGGTAACGAGGGCTGATGTTTTATTCACTTTTGTGCTCATAAGTACTTCTCCAAAAATATAGTCCACGCGGACTTTTCACTTTACTCTGCCAAGTGAGAGACAGTGAGTCACTCACGCGGCCATGGGAAGGCCCTTCATGATCACAATCTGGTGCTCGATGCGTGCGCCCATGGCATTTGTTTTCAGTTTA
>JAJFIM010000126.1 GCA_021774995.1 Alphaproteobacteria bacterium
CGCGACAAAAATTCGGCACATTTCTGAATTCCATGTATATAAACGGCGCTGCTTGATGATATTTTCCACAGGAACCAAGCCGATGAGAACCGCTGAAATTACGCGCGAGACCAAAGAAACCAAGATTTCCGTGACCGTCAATCTTGATGGCGCCGGCCGTTCTGACGTTCAAACAGGCATCGGGTTTCTCGACCACATGCTGGAGAGCTTTTCCAAACACGCCAGCATCGATCTGAAAGTGCGCGCGAAAGGCGATTTGCATATTGATATGCACCACACAACGGAAGACACCGGCATCGTCATAGGGCAGGCGGTGCGTCAGGCCCTTGGCGATCTCAAAGGCATCAGGCGCTTTGGGGTGGCGCAGATCCCCATGGACGAAACCTGCACCCGCGCCGCGGTGGATGTGTCGGGGCGGCCTTATCTCATCTGGAAAGTGGTGTTCAGCAAGCCCAAATTGGGCGATATGGATACCGAATTGTTCAAAGAATGGTTCCAGGCTTTCGCGCAAGCGGCGGGCGTTACGCTTCATGTGGAAAACCTTTATGGCGATAACAATCATCATATTGTCGAATCGAGTTTTAAGGCGCTGGCGCGCGCCTTGCGCCAGGCGGTGGAACCAGACCCACGGGCTGTCGGCGCCGTGCCCTCCACCAAAGGCAGGCTGGGCGGTTAGGCCCCTTTTTTTGAAAAAACCTGTGAAAAAGCCTTCATTGTTTTGGAAGCGAAATGTTAGTAGCCTTGATAGATTATGGGTCGGGAAACCTCCACTCAGCAGCGAAAAGCTTTGAAAAAGCCGCGCGCGCTCATGGCGGGGGCGTGGATATCCGGGTGACGGGCGACGCGGATCTGGCGGCGGCGGCTGACGCGATTGTGTTGCCGGGCGTGGGCGCTTTTGCCGATTGCATGGCCGGTCTGGCGGCGGCGCCGGGCATGGCCCAAGCGCTGGAAGAGGCCGTTATTGGGAAAGGCCGGCCATTTTTAGGGATTTGCGTCGGCATGCAATTGATGGCGGCGCGGGGGTTTGAGCATGGGAAGCACCGGGGGTTGGGGTGGATTGAAGGCGATGTGTGCGCTCTTGACCCCAGTGATCCGGCGCTGAAAATTCCCCATATGGGGTGGAATACTCTGGAATTCCCGCAAGACCCCCACCCGGTGTTGAGCGGACTTGAGGCGGGGGCGCACGCCTATTTTGTCCACTCTTTTCAGATGGTTCCCGCGCGCGCTCAGGATGTGCTCGCAACCACGGATTATGGCGGGCGGCTGGCGGCCGCCATCGGCAGAGACAATATGATCGGCGTCCAGTTTCACCCCGAAAAAAGCCAGAAAACCGGGCTTAAACTGATCGCTAATTTTCTGGAGTGGCGGCCGTGATTCTCTATCCCGCAATTGATTTGAAAGACGGCGCGTGTGTGCGCCTGGTGCGCGGCGCCATGGATCAGGCGACCTTGTTTAATCCCGACCCGGCGGACCAAGCGCGAAGCTTTGAGGCGGCGGGATTTTCGTGGCTGCATCTGGTTGACCTCAATGGGGCGTTTGAGGGTCGCCCGGTCAATGGAGACGCTATTTCCCGGATTTTAGCGGCTATTTCGATACCGATCCAATTGGGCGGGGGCATTCGCGATATAGAAACAGTGCGATTTTGGATCGCGCAGGGTATATCCCGGGTCATTCTCGGGACCGCGGCGGTGCGGGACCCGGCTTTTGTGCGCGAAGCGTGCCGCGTTTTCCCGGGGCAGATTGCGCTGGGCGTCGATGCCCGCGATGGTTTTGTGGCGGTTGAGGGCTGGGCCGACACGACAACGCTCAGCGCGTTGGAAGTCGCCAAACGCTTTGAGGATTGCGGCGCGGCGGCGCTCATTTTCACTGATATCGCCCGGGACGGTGTGCTGGGGGGCGTGAATGTCCCCGCCACCGTTGCGCTGGCCAAGGCCATTTCCATCCCGGTGATCGCGAGCGGCGGCGTGGCGGGGCTGGGGGATCTGGAAGCCCTCACGGCAGAGGCGGGCGGGGCGTTGAACGGCGTCATTGCCGGGCGCGCGCTTTATGACGGGCGCCTTGATGCAAGGGCCGCTTTGGCGCTGCTGCGCGGGGAGGGGCCTGATGCTTAAAACCCGCATCATTCCGTGTCTGGATGTCCGCGATGGCCGGGTGGTCAAGGGCGTCAATTTTGTGAATTTGCGCGACGCCGGCGACCCGGTGGAGCAGGCGGCGCTCTATGACGCAGCGGGCGCGGACGAGCTGTGTTTTCTCGACATCGCCGCCAGTCATGAAAACCGGTCCACGCTGCTGGATGTTGTGAGCCGAACGGCGGAGCGGTGCTTCATGCCGCTGACCGTAGGCGGCGGAGTGAGAACTCTGGAGGATGTGCGCCGGCTTTTGAGCGCGGGCGCCGACAAGGTCGCCATCAACACGGCCGCCGTGCAAGACCCTGATTTTGTCTCCCGCGCGGCGGAAAAATTCGGCGTTCAGTGCATCGTCGCGGCGGTGGACGCCAAATCAACCGGGCCGGCGCGGTGGGAAATTTTCACCCATGGCGGGCGGCGCGCCACAGGGATTGATGCCGTTCAGTATACGGAGGACATGGCGCGGCGCGGCGCCGGTGAGATTTTGCTGACATCCATGGACAGAGACGGCGCGCGGG
>JAJFIM010000127.1 GCA_021774995.1 Alphaproteobacteria bacterium
AGACCCAGCGCCATTAAAACTTCCGCGCGCGTGTCCTGGCAGTCGCCGTCGAGATCCCCCCAGGCATCGCCCGGCAGATAAGCAGAGTCGTCAAAGGTCGGTACGCCCGGCTCTGTTAGAGTGGTTGGCGCTTTCCATGACCACAATCCAGCCACGGCGGCGGCGCCCAAGACGATCCCCACAACCAAAAATTTGATATTCTTCATGGACTTCCCTTTAATCTGATGGTCAGTTTGGGTTATGTGAAGCGCTTAATCAAGCGCCAGAGTCTTTGATTTTAGAAGAGAATTTAGGACTTGGGACGGATGAGCGCGCAGGCGATAGGATTCAAGCAATGTTTTTCCGGAGTGACAATTGCGCAGAGGCGGCGCCTGAAATTATGGAAGCTGTTGTCAGGGCCAACGAAAGTGCGCTCCCATCTTATGGCGGGGATGCGTTGTCGGTGACTCTAGCGGCTGAGTTCGCCAGGCTTTTTGACCGAGATATAGCTTTCGCGCTGGTCGCCACAGGCACGGGCGCCAATGCGCTGGCGCTCTGCGTTGTGACGCCGCCTGATGGCGCGGTGCTTTGCCACGAAAATGCGCATATTCGCGTATCAGAACAAGGCGCCGTAGAATTTTTCACGGGCGGGGCGCATCTGATCGGCGTGCCGGGCGCCCATGGTAAAATCGACCCTCATGCTTTGGAAAAGATTCTGAACGCGCCGACGTCGCGCGCGCCATCTTGCCTGAGTTTAACTCAGTTGACCGAAACGGGCGAGGCTTATTCTCTTGAAGAGATGAAGGTTCTCGCCGCCATCGCGCGCGGCCATGGGTTGCGCATTCATGTGGACGGCGCCCGCATCGCCAATGCTCTTGCCGGATCGGAGATACTGCTCAGCCAGTTATGCACCGAGGTTCATGTTGATGTTCTCTCATTCGGCGCCACAAAAAATGGTGCGCTGTCAACCGATGCGGTGATTCTGTTTGATGACGCGCTGCGCAATGAGTTGGCGGTCCGGCAAAAGCGCAGCGGTCACGTTTTTTCCAAGCAGCGCTTTTTAGCGGCGCAGTGGAACGCCTATCTTGAAGGCGATTTCTGGTTAAGGCTGGCGCGCCGGGCCAATGATGCAGCGCAGACCCTGGCGTGCGCGCTGGCGGAGATTGACCTGCTGACCCTCAAACACGCGGTTGACGGCAATATTCTCTTCGTAAAATTCCCAACCGGCGCGTTGAGTGCGCTCAACAAGCAAGATATACCGTTTTATGTGTGGGAGCCTGATGTCATCAGGATGGTCACCGCATTTAACACGCCAGATGAGGAGATAGCGGGGGCCTTGGAGGAACTCAAGCGCTTGTGCGCCTGATCCAAAAATAAAAGAGGCCCAATTCCCGAGGGGGTCAGGAATTGGGCGCTCTTCTCGCTTGCCTTCAAAGCTGTGGGTTAGATACGCATGACGGCTTCAAAGACGCTGTAGCGGTTTAGATGTCACTGGTTTCTTCCAGGCTGCCATGGCTGCCGTCTGGGCGCTCAATGCTGGCGCATGTTCCAGCTTCAACCAGCGACCAGGCGTTACCCTGATAATCTTTGGTTGACGTTCCCGCGCATGACGTGCCGGCGCCGGCGGCGCAATCGTTTTTACCGGCCAGGGAAACGCCGTAGCATTTTTCCATATTTTCGCCGTCATCGGCGAAGCTCGGGGCGGCGGCCAATGTAAGGGCGGTTGCCATGGCTCCGGCTACAAAAAGGGCAGTTGTGCTTGTCTTGGCTTTCATCAGAGGTCTCCAGTAATCGCGTTGTTTTGATTTTCAATACGGAGGACTGTGACCGAGTCACGCCATGAAGGGAAATCACACATCATCACAAACAGTTGAGCGGGTGCGAGGAGGGGGAGAGAGCTCTAGTGTACCGTTACGGCCTCATAGCGCCGTCTTTCGGTGAAATGCGTGGACTTGTTCTCCGTACTACGCCGACACGGGCCACAATAATTTGTGCTGAGGACGTCCGGGCCTGAAGATGCGCTGAAGATGGCTTTGAGGGTTTTGTAGAGGGACTTCCCGTCAAAGGGCGTGCGCAAGAAAGCTGAGACGCCTGATTCTTTAAGTGCGGGGAAATTACCGACGTCTGAACGCGTTGAGAGCAGCAAGATAGGGACATCGCAGATATTGCCGCCCTGTGTGCAGCTATTTAATTGCATCAAGGGGAGGCTGGACATTGCCATGTCTTGGTCATGCGTGATCACGAGATCAAATGGATTCAATTTCAACGCGGCGCAGGCGGTTTTTAGGTCCGGGACTTCGACGGCGTTTTCAACGCCGAATCCTCTTAACGTGTGGCGCGTTAATTGGCCGAGGGCGCCGCTGTTATGCACCACAAGAATTGCGAGGTCCTCAAGAGATTCATCCACCGTTTTGCGCGGGGCCGGCAAAGCCAGGCGTTGCGTCAAATTGGAACGCTCCGGCGTGTGCGTGTGACGCATTGCGCGGTTAATCGCGGTCGACATATCAACGCATGCGGCCATATCGGGACCCGCCATTTGGGTTTCAATCCACCGTTCAAATTGGCCCCGCACTTTAGCAATGCCTATTTGGCTGCATATGTGCTGGAACATGGTGTTTTTGAGACCTGTTTCCACAGCGTGCAATACTGTGCATGTGAAAGGTCCTAAAGCGTTGTGAACTTGCGTGTTTGTTGAACCGCTTGGCATGCTGGTCATAGTTAATTTCCGTCTCTTATGGATAGTCAACAGCACGCTGCAAAGTCCGTTCCAAAAGAGATTGAAGGCCGGGTATGGTTAAAGACCGGTGAGACCAATCATATCCTTATCAATGGTTGAGTAGGTCTGACCGATCGCGCCGTCATCATCGAGGCAGTCGAGGATGAGTTGAGCCAGATCGGCGCGGGTGATCGTGCCGATGAGAGAGGCGTCCTGGGTCAGAAATCCATGGCCCGTTGGCGCATCGGATGTCATCGCGCCGGGTCTCAAAATTGTATATTCCAAACCGCTTTCCTTTAGGTGGTTTTCACCAAGCGTCTTCCGGTCCATCACTTTGCCGAGAAACTGTTCCGCGCCGGGTGTGAGCGCCGCGCGGCTGTCGCCGGCGCCGATGGCGGTGGTGATGAGGAAGCGTTTGACCCCCGCCTTCTTGGCCGCGTCAACGAGATTACGCGTTCCTTCATTGTCGACTGTTTGATCGCCTTTGGAGGAGCGGCCCAGCGTACTGATGACGGCGGAGAATGCATTACCCTGAAACGCGGCATCCAGACTGTCGGGGTCGAACGCATCGCCCGTGATGACTGTGACCCCCAAGGCGTCCAGCTCTGCGCGCGGCGATCCGGACCGCACCACTGCCGTCACCTTATCGCCGCGGGCGGCTAAGAGTTTTGCTACTTCCAATCCGGTTTGGCGCGTGGCGCCCAGCAGCAAGATGCCGTCAGTTGTCATTGAAACGCTCCTTTATTGCGTATTCTTCAAGGTTTCACTCATTCAAAAAAAGCTATTGACTGTCAATCAACCATATGATTGAATGTAAATAGAATGGTTGATAATAAAAAAACAAACACGCAAAATGAGGAACAAGAACTGAGCGCCGTGTTTGCGGCCCTCTCGGACCCCGTGCGCCGCGCGATACTTAACCGGCTGGGGGAGGGAGAACTTCTTGTTTCTCAAATTGCACAACCCTTTGAGATTTCACTCCAGGCCGTCTCAAAGCACATTCACGTGTTGGTCAAGGCGGGGCTAGTGGTGCAAGAGCGCACAGGGCGCGTGAGCCTGTGCCGTCTGGATACGGGTCCGATCTACAAAGCGGCGATCTGGCTCAATCGCTACAGCAAATACTGGCAGGCGCAATTCGACACCATGGCCGTCTGGCTGGATGAGTTGGATAAGAAACGAAAATAAGAACGAGAAAAAAAGAGAGGAAGAAATCATGGACTATCAGGCGACAACGCAACAACTGAATGAATATCGACAACAGATCTCGGAATTGCGCACTAAAATGCGCGAGACTCAAGCAATTGTTGAGCCGCATGAAGTTGAGAATTATGTATTTAAAACGCTGCAAGGCGACGTCAAATTGTCAGAGCTGTTTGGCGAAAAGGAAGATTTGTTCATTATTCATAATATGGGAAAAAGTTGCGCGTATTGCACGTTATGGGCGGACGGATTTAACGGCGTCGCCCATCATTTAGAAAATCGCGCCGCTTTTGTGGTCACCACGCCCGACGATCCTGAGACGCAACAAAAGTTTGCTCAATCGCGCGGCTGGGGTTTCCGCATGGCGTCGCATGAAGGCGCGAATTTTGCCCAGGATATGGGATATGCCGGAGATCATGGCTTCACGCCGGGCGTATCCGTTTTCAAAAAGGAAGGCGGGAAAATTTTGCGCGTCTCTGACGCCGATCTCGGCCCATATGACGATTTCTGCTCAGTGTGGCATTTCTTCGCCATGTTGCCGGAAGGCGTGGGCGGCTGGGAAGCTAAGTTCGCTTACTGAATATGTTTCCATGGGACGTTCCCTTTCCCGTCACCCCGTGATCAAGTCGCGGGGTGACAGAAGGGGGTAATAGTTACACTTCATCAGGCCCCTTCAAACAGGCCCATGTCGAAAATGCCCGCGCCTTCGCGCAGAGGTTTAATTTCTTTTTGATATGTGTCCGAATGATAAAAGGCTTTTAGAGCATCCATGGACGGGAACTTGACGATAATCGCCGCCCGGCCATTAAGGACATCGCCTTCGACCACTTCAGCGGCTGGGCCGCGTACGACGTATTCGCCGCCGCATTCAGCTAAAAACTTTGCTGACTTTTGTGCGTATTCCTTAAAGCTAGCCGTAGGGTTGGTGACCTGGGCAATGCCGATCAGATAAGCCGCCATGTTCTTTTTCCTTTCTGGGAATTAAAACTTAATCGTTGGCTTCGTTATCGACGAAAGGATCGCCGGTATTCAAGCCAAAAAGTAATTTTCCTGTGGGAGACATGCATTTGTCCCACTGGAGGGACCTATGCGTGGACATGGTGCGGCAATCCCGGCAGTAGCCTTGCACGACATTGCGCCCAATTTGGTCTGTTACGCCCATCATACCAGACAGACGGTCAACGGAGGCGAGGCATAAGCGGGAGGCGAAAGCAAAGTCCCGGGCGAGATTCAGTCGTGTAGCGCCAACGGGCCGTTCGCCGGAAATCCCGGCTTTATGCAGATATTCCATGATGTTATTGACCATCAATTCGGCGCCGGGCGCCGAAGTTCCTCTTAAGTCTGGTTGAGTTTAGTACAAGGCCTTGTGCTTAGCTGGTTGTTTTTTACGGCAGTTTTAAACAGAAATCATGGTCTTAGGTGATTGAGCGAGTTGTTCAAACCGGCTTTTTTCTTGCTGATGTTCGGTGCGCTTCTTCCTATAAGCTATTTGCGCTGCATCACTGGAGACGAGTTTCTCGCTAATGGCGTCATCAACATTCGCTGGCTGTTGTGATGCTAATACAGGCATATCTTCAATGAAGACTAGGAAATTACTCAGGCGTCCCAAGATGTTTACGAACGGGCGAAAAATAGGCGCCTGCCAGTTGGTGTGATGCCATCGCAGATAAACCTCCGTACAGGTATCGTCTATAGGCGCAAAGGCAGCCGTCATGCAGAAGGTAGGTTTAGTGGGCTCCATCCAGAGATTGGGGAAAGTGAAATCAACATGGTGGCGAACTTTTTCACCAATCATCAAGGATGACCTGAACCCATCGTCAATATCGGTCACCCGAACTCGCGTCACTGGATCTCGAACGAACAGCCCGAGTGTTTTTGTGTGGACAAAGGGCACATGGCTATGGTCAATCACGCCCTCGATGCAGCGCGTATAATGGGCTGGCCAGATCTGGGTGAATTCACCAAATATGGACCCTTCGGGCACCG
>JAJFIM010000128.1 GCA_021774995.1 Alphaproteobacteria bacterium
GATCGGCGTCGCGGCCGCGGCAACCTATCTTTATATTAAATCTACGGGGGCGCTGTAATATGTCCGAGTGGATTTTAACGGTCATCACGTTCCTGCCTCTTGTGGGCGCATTCTTTTTGTTTCTGGTCAAAGGCGAAGACGAAATTGTCGCGCGCAACGCCCGCAATGTCGCACTGTGGTCGACGCTGGTGACCTTCGCCGCTTCTCTCGTGCTGCTTGTCGAATTTGAGTCGTCGCAAGCGGGGTTTCAGTTTGAGATCACGCGCGAATGGCTGGGCGGCAACATCACTTATCACATGGGCGTTGACGGCATTTCGATTTTGTTTGTCATCCTGACGACCTTCCTGACACCGCTTTGCATTCTGGCGTCGTGGCAGTCCATCACGGTGCGCGTTAAAGAATATATGATCGCGTTTTTGATTTTGGAAACTCTGATGATCGGCGTGTTCTGCGCGCTCGATCTGGTCTTGTTTTATCTGTTCTTCGAGGCGGGCCTCATCCCCATGTTTATCATTATCGGGGTGTGGGGCGGCGCGCGGCGGGTTTACGCCTCGTTCAAATTCTTTCTTTACACCCTGCTGGGGTCGGTGTTGCTGCTGATCGCGCTCATTGCCATCTATGTCATGGCGGGCACAACCGACATTCCGGAACTGATGGCCTATCAATTCCCCGTGGGGGTCCAAACCTGGCTATGGCTGGCGTTCTTTGCCTCATTCGCCGTAAAACTGCCCATGTGGCCGGTTCACACATGGCTTCCCGACGCCCACGTTGAAGCGCCCACCGGCGGGTCGGTGATCCTTGCGGGCATCTTGCTGAAGATGGGCGGTTATGGTTTTTTGCGCTTCTCTTTGCCGATGTTTCCCATCGCGTCTGTTTATTTTGCGCCCCTCATATTCACCTTAAGCGTCGTCGCCGTGATCTACACGTCTCTCGTGGCGCTGATGCAAGAAGATATGAAAAAGCTGATCGCTTATTCCTCTGTCGCCCATATGGGATTTGTCACCATGGGGATATTCGCCGGCAATCTTCAGGGCATTCAGGGCGGTATTTTCCAAATGCTGAGTCACGGAATTATTTCCGGCGCTTTGTTTTTGTGCGTCGGCGTGATTTACGACCGCATGCATACGCGTGAGATCGACGCCTATGGCGGGCTGGTTCACCGAATGCCGATCTATGCCGGGGTATTCCTGCTCTTCACGCTCGGCAATGTAGGGCTGCCGGGCACCAGCGGTTTTATTGGTGAAATCACGTCCCTGCTGGGCGTTTACCAGGCTAATAATTGGGTGGCGGTGTTCGCCACAACCGGCATTGTGTTAAGTGCGGCCTATGGGTTGTGGCTCTATCGGCGGGTGATGTTTGGCGAGTTGGAAAAACCTTCTCTCAAAACCATCACTGATATGAACATGCGGGAGATCGCTATTTTTGCGCCTTTGATTGCGGCAACGCTCTTTTTAGGATTTTACCCGGCCGCCGTTTTTGACATAACCAACGCTTCGGTTGAAAACCTTCTACAACACTATAGGGAAGCCTTGGACGCTTATCAGAATGTCCAAGTGACAATCAAATGAGGGCGCGTTTGGTAAAGGACGGAAATGACTCATGAACAGTTCTGAAATGATCAACGCCAGCTTCTCCCTCGCGCTGCCGGAAGTTATCTTAAGCGCCGGCGCTATGGCGCTGTTGATGCTGGGCGTCTTTCGCGGCGATCGCGCGACGCGCCTGGTTTCATGGCTAGCCGTTTTGTTACTGTTCGCGGCGGGTGCGGCAGTGTTGCAAGGCCCAGAATCGCGCACGCTTGCCTTTGGAGGCAGTTTTGTCGTCGACCCTTTTGGCCAGTTCGTCAAAATCTTGATGCTGATCGGCGCCGCTTTATGCCTGATTATGTCGATGAATTTTATGCGTGAAGAAAAGTTCGAGCGGTTTGAGTTTCCGGTTCTCATTGTTCTGGCGACGCTCGGCATGAGCATGATGATCTCGGCCAATGACCTCATCTCTCTTTATATGGGCGTGGAGCTGCAAAGCTTGTCGCTTTATGTTCTGGCGGCGTTTAACCGCGATAGTCTGCGCTCCAGCGAAGCGGGATTGAAATATTTCGTCCTCGGCGCGCTGTCCTCCGGCTTGTTGCTCTATGGCTGTTCATTGATCTACGGCTTCACCGGAACGACCAATTTCGACGTATTGCGGGAGATGCTCGCCCCTGGCGGACTGTCCATCGGCGTTATTTTTGGCTTGGTGTTTTTGATGGCCGGTCTGGCGTTCAAGGTTTCCGCTGCGCCGTTTCACATGTGGACGCCCGATGTTTATGAAGGCGCGCCGACGCCGATCACGGCGCTCTTTTCCGCGGCGCCAAAAATCGCGGCCATGGCTTTGCTGGTGCGCGTTCTCGTTTGGCCATTTAGCGATGGAGCGCTGGCGCCCGCGCCCGAATGGCGCCAGATCATCGTGGTTCTCGCCATACTTAGTATGGTTTTGGGAGCTTTCGCCGCCATTGGACAAAGCAATATTAAACGCCTGATGGCCTATTCCTCCATCGGCCATATGGGTTTTGTGCTGTTGGGGTTGGCGGCGGGCACGTCGGAGGGCGTGCGCGGCGTGCTCATTTATCTCACCATCTATCTGGTGATGACGGTTGGGGTGTTTGCGTGCATTTTGTCGATGCGGCGCCGCGAGGGCATGGTTGAGGATATCGAAGAGCTGGCGGGTCTGTCGACCAATCACCCTTTGATGGCGTTTGCGATGATGGTGTTGATGTTTTCGCTGGCGGGCATTCCGCCTTTGGCTGGTTTCTTCGCCAAGTTTTTTGTGCTGGTGGCGGCGGTTAATGAGGGGCTTTATACACTGGCGATAATCGGCGTATTGGCAAGTGTTGTGGGCGCTTATTATTATTTGCGCATTGTTAAAATTATGTATTTCGATGAACCGGCCGAGCCGTTTATCTCACCCATGGGCGGTGAAATGCGCCTGATCCTCGGGGCGTCCAGCCTCTTCTTGCTGTTTTACATCGTCTTTGCTTTCCCGCTTCTGGGCGTCACTGAATTTGTGGCCCAATCACTCTTTTAAGGGGTCCGGTGAAAGACGCGCTTCCCATTCTTCCCCAAGGCGCCCGCCTGGTGTTCCTCAACGAGATCGACAGCACCAGCGCGGAGGCGCAGCGCATCGGGCAAAAATTAGAAGAAGAAGGCGGCGGGCTTCCCATCTGGATTTGGGCCTTGCGGCAAAGCATGGGGAGGGGGCGCAGGGGCCGCGTCTGGGTATCGGAACCCGGCAATCTTTTTTGCACCCAGTTAAGGGCGTGCGACACGGCGCCGTTGAAAAGCGCCCAGCTTTCCTTTGCGGCGGCCCTGGCGGTGATTGACGCCTTGCAGGAGACGGTTCCCGAATTGGCGGCGCAGCCGGAGCGGTTGGAAGTGAAATGGCCAAATGACGTATTGCTGGACCGGCGGAAAGTCTCCGGCATTCTGCTGGAATCTTTTTCAGCCCCCCCCCGGCCTCTTCTGGCCATCGGGATCGGCGTCAATTTGGTTTCCCATCCTTCCGCCACGGCCTTCCCGGCGACTGATGTCAGGGCGGCCGGGTTTTTTGCCCCTGATCAGGGGCTGTGCCTCAGCGCGCTGGCGGCATCCGTCGAGCGCTGGTCGCGGATTTGGGCGACGCAAGGATTTGCCCCGATCCGGCGGGCGTGGCTGGCCCGCGCGGCGGGATTGGGCAGGCGCATCAACATAGTCTTGCCGCATGAGACGTTAGAGGGCACATTTGCCGACTTAAGCGAGAGAGGGGAATTGCTGCTTGCTTGCGATGATGGTCAGCAAAGAGCGATCTCAGCGGGCGACGTTTTTTTCGGTTCCTGACGGCGCCGGTTTTATGAAAGGGTCAAATGATGCTCCTAGCCATTGACGCCGGAAACACCAATACGGTTTTTGCGCTGTTTGAGGATGCGCGCCTGGTTCAGCAATGGCGGATTGCAACCAAAGACGCGCGGACCGGCGATGAATATCTGGTTTGGCTCAGCCAACTTCTTGCGCTGGAGAAGCGCGATGCGCGGGCGATCAAAGGCTGCATCATTTCAAGCGTTGTGCCGCAGGTGGAATTTAACTTGTCGCAGTTGAGCAGGGAAGGGTTGAAAGTGTCGCCGCTTGTTGTCGGTGATGACGAGGTCGATATTGGCGTTGAAGTCAGATTAACGCCCGACTCAGGCGTGGGGGCTGACCGTCTGGCCAATGCGGTGGGCGCGCATCTCGAAGAGAAGGGCGCGGTTATTGTAATTGATTTTGGAACGGCGACCACCTTTGACGTGGTGGCGGCGGACGGCGCATATGAGGGGGGATTGATCACGCCCGGCGTGCACCTCTCCGCCAAGGCGCTGCATGAGGCGTCCGCCAAGCTTCCCTTCATCGAGATCTCAAAACCTGAGCGCCTTATCGGTAAGAACACAGTTCAAGCCATGACGTCGGGGCTCTTTTGGGGTTATGTCAGTTTGATTGACGGCCTGGTGGCGCGCATCAAAGCGGACTATGGACAGCCCATGCGCGTGATCGCCACGGGGGGGCTGTCGGGCGTGTTCGCGCCGCATACGGATGTTATTGATCGCGTGGATGAGGATTTGACGCTCAAAGGCTTGCTGGAAATTTACCGCCGCAATGCGCGCCTCGCGCGCCAAGAAAAGCGATAGGGCGCGATGTCAAAACAACCTGGCGCCGGACCCGATGACGAGCTCGTGTTTCTTCCCTTGGGAGGATCGGGCGAGATTGGCATGAATCTCAATCTTTATGGATTTGGACCGCCCGAAGCGCGCCAGTGGATTGTGGTGGATCTGGGGGTCACCTTTGGCGATGCGCGCACGCCGGGGGTGGATTTGATCATGCCCGACCCTACATATATCGCGGAATTGAAGGATCGCGTGTTAGGCCTAGTGTTAACCCATGGCCATGAAGATCACATCGGCGCCGTGGGGCATTTGTGGCCGGATTTACGCTGCCCGATTTACGCCACGCCTTTCACAGCCTTTTTAGTGCGCCGTAAATTAGCCGAACAGGGGCTCGAAGATGAGGCGGAGATTACCGAGATCTCTTTAGGGGGGCGCTTCGCGTTAGGCCCTTTCGATATCGAACTCATCACGCTCACCCATTCCATTCCCGAACCAAACGCCCTGGCCATAAGAACGCCGCTGGGCTGCGTGCTTCATACCGGGGATTGGAAAATCGATCCGGACCCTTTAGTTGGGGACGTGACGGATGAAAACGCCCTGCGCGCCCTTGGCGATGAGGGCGTGTTGGCCATGGTGTGCGATTCGACCAATGTTTTCGTACCGGGCGAGGCGGGCTCGGAAGCCGATGTGCGCGCAAGTCTGATGGATCTGGTGGGCGCCTTGCGGGGCAAGGTCGCCGTGGCGTGCTTTGCCTCGAACGTGGCCCGGCTAGAGACCGCGTTCAAAGTCGCCGCCGCCCATGACCGCCATGTATGCCTGGTGGGGCGCTCCATGCACCGGATGGTCGAAGCGGCCCGTTCCGTCGGCATGCTCGCCGATAACCCGCCATTGGTCGATGAAGACGAGGCGGGATATTTGCCGGGCGATCATGTGCTTTACCTTTGCACGGGAAGTCAGGGGGAGCCGCGCGCGGGGTTGAGCCGCATCGCGGGTGGAACGCACGGGCAGGTGAGTCTGGGGGAGGGCGACACCGTGATTTTCTCCTCGCGCGTCATTCCCGGCAATGAAATCGCGATTTACGACCTTCAGAACAAATTAGCTGAATCGGGCGTGCGCATCATCACCGAAAAAGACCATTTCGTTCATGTGTCCGGTCATCCGTGCCGGGATGAGCTGGCGGCCATGTATCAATGGGTGCAACCCCATCTGGCCGTGCCGGTGCATGGCGAGCGGCGCCATTTGCTGGAGCACGGCGCTTTGACGCGGGAGTTGCAAATCCCCGCGACGGTGGTGCCCAAAAATGGTTCCATCGTGCGCCTGGCGCCCGGACCAGGCGCCATCATCGGCGAGGCGCCCAGCGGCCGCCTTTATCTGGACGGCCTTGCATTATTGCCTGAGGGCGGCGTTCATCTGCGTGAACGCAGAAAAATAGCGTATTGCGGTTATGTTGGGCTTTCCATCGTCATGAGTGAGGGGGGCGACGTGCTGGCTGCGCCGCGGGCCAGATTTCAGGGTGTTCCAGACTTAGCGGACGATGATGAATCATTGTTAGAGAGCGTCGAGGCGCAAGCGGAGATCGCCCTTGATCGATTGTCGCCAAAAAAACGGCGCGATGAGGGTGCGCTTGAAATGGCAATGCGCCGCGCCGTCCGCCGGACTGTGGAAGAGGCGTGGGGGAAAAAGCCGGTGGTGGATGTGTTCGTCAACTGGGTATAGGGAACGCCATGGCGATCAGGTGTGATTTATTGTTACTTTGAATGCGTCAGAAAAACCCCCTCACCCCGTCCTCTCCCCTTGGGGGAGAGTGATAAGGAAAGAAAAATGATCGGAAAATTAAATCATGTGGCAATTGCGGTTCCCGATGTGGAAGCCGCCGCCGCTCTTTATCGCGATATGCTGGGCGCGAAGGTGTCAGGCGCCACGCCCGTGCCCGATCATGGCGTCACCACCGTTTTCGTTGAACTGCCCAACACCAAGATCGAACTTCTGGAGCCTTTGGGTGCGGACTCTCCCATCGCGAAGTTTCTTGAAAAAAACCCCAGCGGAGGCATGCACCACATTTGCTATGAAGTGGAGGACATTCACGCTGCGCGCGATCACTTGTTGGCGAAGGGCGCCCGCGCGCTCGGGGACGGCGAACCGAAAATTGGCGCTCATGGCAAGCCGGTGCTTTTTTTGCACCCCAAGGATTTTTGCGGGACACTTGTCGAGTTAGAAGAGGTTTGACCCGTAAGCACTGGAAAAAATAGAGTTTATTAATATTTGAAAGTCTTGAATCGCGCCCTGCTTCACGCTTGGGAATCGTGATACCCTTGTTTTTCAGGTTTATTCGCCATGAAACATGCATTGGGACTGTTGATTGCCGCCGTGATGGCGGGTGCGGGGTGCGCCGGCCCTTTGGCGGTGGACCACGCCACAAAAAAATCATTTTCCATTCCGG
>JAJFIM010000129.1 GCA_021774995.1 Alphaproteobacteria bacterium
TCGAAATCAAGCTCGCCAAACTGAAAGCCGGCTGGGTTAAGAACTTGCGGATCGTCATTGTCATTGATTTTTTCGTAATAATGACGCTCAAATTCTTTGAAGGAAATTTCCTCATTGAGGAGTTGCGCCCAATAATTAACCGGGTTTTCTGCGCCGCTTCTTATTTCAAGCCTGATGCGGTTGACCCCCATTTCATTGATGAGGCGATCGAAGATCTCATCTTGAAGCGGTTTCCAGCTATCGTCGAAGCGGTTTATCTCTTTATTGCCTTCCCACAGACGCGCCGTTACCTCCCAGCCGGTCATGGTTTGGAAGGTTTTTCCCGCGTCGATCTGGATCACAGCCTCGGAGCTTTGCGCAGACGATGGGATTTTGACAGCGACGCCGAACAAGATCAGGAGCGAGAGGGATATGAGAAGCCATTTATTCATAAATTTTCTTTCTGGTGGCTGGCTGGTGGCTGGCTGGTGGCTGGCTGGGGGCTCCATATGCGCATGGTAATATCGTGCGCATCAGTGTTCAAAGTATGACAATAGGTCTTAAAGGGGGTTAAAGTGCGCAGTGGAATTTTAAAAAGTGAGGGGAATGCTATGAAGAGAGGCGGGATGCGCACCGGTGTGAGCCTGGCTCTGGGCATGTTGGCGGGTTGCGCTTCGCTAGACCAAGTATTGACGGCGGAAGACCTTGCGCCTCAGGACCGCGCCGCGCTGATCGCCATCAATGACGTTTATCGCATCAACGGAATCCAGCAGGGAAAGGAAGGCTCTCTGGCGCGGGTGCGCGCTTTGCGATTGCAATTACAACAGGAATACGGCGCTGGCGCCGTGTCGGTGTTTCTCGCCGGGGATTTTCTCTCGCCTTCACTGCTCAGCCGAAAATATCGGGGGGCGCAGATGGTAGATGTGTTGAACGTCTTGGATGGCGCGCCTTCTATTTTTGACCCCACGCTGTTCGTTACTTTCGGCAATCATGAGTTTGATATTGGATCATGTAATCAGCCTAAGGATCTTATCCAACGCGTGAGGGAATCAGAATTTTCCTGGTTGGCGACAAATATTGCATTTGACCAGACGGGTGAAGGACCTTCAGCCTGCGGTCTGGCGCCGCTTGATCAAATGCCCAATGTGCGCCTTGAGCCTGAACTGATCGAGCTTGACGGCATGAAGCTGGGCGTGTTTAGCATCACACTGGATTTTCAAGACGGCGATAAGGCCAATTATCCCCGCATTGAAGATATCGCCAAAACCACGCGCAAGGCGGTGGATGCGCTGCGCCGGCAAGGCGCGGAGTTCACGATTGCCCTCACGCATCAATTTAAAAGAGATGATATGAGTTTGATCGATCTGGGCGATGCGGGACCTGATCTTGTTTTGGGCGGCCATGAGCATTATTGCATGGCTTTCCCGCGCGATGATCCGCGCGCATTCAAGGCGGACGGTGATGCGCTCAGCGCAAATATTTTCATTCTCGCCCGCTCTCCCACGGGTGACGTCAAATTGATCCGTACTGAGAACCGGCGCCTTGACGAACGCGCGCCCAAAGACGCGGCGACGCAAAAACTCATTCAAAACTGGCTTTCCAGACACGCGGCGGACGCGTGCGGAGATGCGGGATGCCTGGATGCGCCCATTGGCGTGATCCGCGATGCGCTGGAAGCCGAAGAGTTGAAAAACAAAACGAAAGAAACGCGGTTTGGCAATTGGCTGGCGGATGTGGCGCGGCGCGCGCAAACGGCGAACCGGGCCGAGGCTGCGCTCATCAATGCGGGCAGTTTTTCGCTCAATTACGATCTTAAAGCCGGCGACACGCTCTCTCGCCGCGAAATTGAGGAATTGATCCGGTTCGATCCCAGCTATTTGACCACGGTGGAGTTATCAGGGGCTGAATTGTGGGATGCGGTGGCGCATATGCTGGCGCGCCGGGGCGGCGGCGCTTGGGCGCATACGTCTCATTTGCGCATCTCCGTCTCACAAGAACAAGGGGAAAGACCGCGTTTGACCGGCCTTGTCATTGTGCGCGCTGATGGGACGCAGGTTTTGCTGGGGCCGGAATCAACGCAGCGCGTGCGCCTTGCAACCAACACTTATCTTGCCTGCAATGGCGATGGGTATAAACTTCAAGCGGCAAATCTGGGCCTGAGGGCGTGCATGGCCGATGCGGCGTCGGGTCTGGACGCGCGGTCTCCGAAAGACAATATGAAGCAAGCCGTGCTTGCCGCGATCCGAGACGCGGGGCCGGGGGGCGTCGCCTTCCCGCCTGCGGACCGGATTGGTGGTCTGGACCCTCTGGGCGATCCCGATGCATGCCGGTGAAGCGCGGCCCTGCGCGCCCTTCCAAGGCTCACGTCAGGAGCCAAACCTGTTATAAAATAGCGCTGGTTATGATTCGTTTGCATGGCGTGCGGAAGTTTCTAAGGAGGGCGGTTGGTGAGATACAGTGTGATTCTGGGACCTGTTCTGGCGCTGGCGGTGAGCGCCGGGGCGCAAGGCGCGGCCTTAGAGCGTGTGGTCGTGGGCGTTCATCCGGGCTTCACTCGCATCGTCTTTCATCTGGATGAAGCCACGCCCTACTCTGTTGCGTGGGGCGCGGACGGCGCGCCCGTGATTCTCCTTCAAGGGCTCGGTGCTGACGGCGCGGCGCCCGCGGCCCCATCTTTCACGCAAGAAGCCGCCCCCTTGACCGGTATCAGCTATCGTCCGGCGGCGGACGGGTTGGAGGCGGTGCTGGGCGTGAACGGTCCGGTCAGCGCCAAGGATTTTGCGCTCACGCCTGATTCTTATGGCGGGCACCGCGTGGTTATTGACCTGGAGTCCTCGGGGCTTGCCAGCGCCAAGGTCGCGCCTGAACCGGAAAATAATCAGCAAGCGCCAGAGACGCCCGCCGTCATCGCCCTGGCGCCAGAGCCAGAGCCAGAGCCAGAGCCGTCTGTTGCGCAGGCGATGCCCGGGCCCAAAGCGCCCTTGACCCCCAGCGTCAGCGCCGCATATCCCGATCCGGTGAAAGACGAAAGTCCGGTATGCGCCACCTATACGAAGGCGCTTGACGAAAATCAGTGGGATATGGACGCGCTGATTACTTATGGCGCGTGCCTGTCAAATAGCGGCGCGCTGAGCCAAGCCGCCGCTGCGTTTGAGCGCATTTTGTCCTTCGATCCCGATTTCCACCGCGCCCGGCTGAATCTCGCCAAAGTTTATGTCCGGCAGGGGAAGACAGCCCGCGCCGAGGCCGCCTATAAATATGTCTTGCTGAGCGGTCCGCCCGCCGATGTGGTGCGCGTCATTCAGGCGGCTTTGCATGATCTGTCCTCTTCGAAAGTGGGCCCCACCGCCCAGAAGTGACCTAAAGCTTTAAGTGTGCTCCACTGGCCCCGATCCGCGTTTATCATGGGAAGTATCAAATATGGTCGGTGTGTTGAGAGCCTTCATCTATGGAAGTTTAAGTGTTGTTCTGGCCGGGTGTTCAAGCGGCGGCCATAAAGGCCCCGGCGGCCCCGCCCTGAATGACAGCGCGCAATATCTCTCCGCCCTAAAATTGGCTGAAAACGGCGCGTGCGCCGAGACTTTGCCGCAATTGCGCTGCATGGCGGCGCGCGGGCCTGGTTTTGAAGGGCCGCAATATGTCTTGGGCTTTTGCTTGATGGAAGAGGCGGCAAGCGCGCCTGAAGGCGAGAATTGGAATGCGGAGGGCATGGCGTGGATCACGCGCGCCGCCGACGCTGGTTGGGGCGCGGCTCAGGCGCAACTTGTTCATCTTTATACGGATGGAGTTTCCGTGCCCCGGGATGTGGCCAAAGCGCAAACATGGCGGCTCATTCATGATGACAACCCCATGCGCATTTCGCTCGGTCTGCCGGAATTGGATAGCGCAGCCCAGGTTTCGCTTGAGAGATTATTGGATGATGGCGTCAGAGGGGAGGCTCAGGCCAATGCCGATGCGTGGCGTCGCAGCCCGGGGGTTGCGGCCGAGACGACAGACGAAAAATTTCAATCCGCCTGCCGCGATTTGCTCAAAGGAGGAGAGGCAAAAGAGCACTCTTCCACCAGGCCTGGCCCTGGAAACGGCCCCGGCAACGGCAAGAGGCGCCCCGTGACTTTGACCGCAGATACTCTCTGATGAATTGTGCGCCGCGCTTCCCTGTCCGGCCATCAACATTCATCACTCGTTTTTGCCGAGCTTCAAAGGCGCGTGCTACTTCACGACGGCAAGACAGTTGTGTTCCAATGAGGGATGCGGCCTCACTTCATTTGCGTGCGATGAACTTAAGGCGCAATAATTTATTTCCCGTTTGTTCATGAACGCTCTCCTTTAAAGGCTCAAAGCCATAGCGCTCATAAAACCTGCATCCAATCGCGTTAGCCTTGAACACGTCAACTTCGAGATTACCGCGTAATTCTTGCGCCTTGTTCACCAGGGCCTGCCCGGCGCCTGCGCCATGGAATTCTGACTTTACAAATAATCCGCCAATTTCATCGCCGATCAAGGCGATAAAACCAATCACGATCCCGTCTTGTTCAACCACCCATGTTTCAGCATTTGGTATGTAAACATTCGGAATATTGTAACGCTCCTGTTCTTGGAAATCATTTGGTAAAAAAGAATGCGCGACCTTTGATGCGCTTTCCCAGGCAGACATGACGTCAGCTAAATCTTTATCCCTATATGCGCGAATGATTCGTTTCATTTTATCTTCTTAACTTCCCATCAGATGAAGCGCAACCTGGCGGTCGTGGCCGCGGGTGCGGTGTTCGAACACATAGATCCCCTGCCAGGTTCCGAGGCTTAAATGTCCGTCGATCAGAGGGATCGACAGATGAGCGGCGGTGAGCGCCGCTTTGATATGGGCGGGCATGTCGTCAGGGCCTTCGGCGCTGTGGCGGTAGGCGCCGCCGGCCGGCGCCAGCCGGGCAAAAAAATCATTGAGATCCGCCAGAACGTCCGGGTCGGCGTTTTCCTGTATGACGAGCGAGGCGGAGGTGTGGCGGATGAAGAGAGTCAGCAGGCCTGCGTTGACCCCTTGGTCCGCGCACCAAGCGGCGACGGGGGACGTAATCTCGGTCAACCCAGGTCCATTTGTGCGCACAGTTAAAATATGTGATGCTTGAGTCATGATGATTTCCAACTTCTAAGAGCGAGACGCTCCTCCCGTGGCCTCCCCCCTTGCCGACCGCGCTGTGCGCACCCCCGATGACCGTTTTGCCGGTTTGCCGGGATATGATTTTACCCCCCATTATGTCGATGATCTGGCCGGTTATGAAGGCCTGCGCGTGCATTATCTCGACGAAGGCCCGGGCCATGCGCGCGAAGTCTTTCTGTGCCTCCACGGCCAGCCCAGTTGGGCGTATCTCTACCGCAAAATGATCCCGGTTTTCACCGCCGCCGGTCACCGGGCGGTAGCGCCGGATTTTCTGGGGTTTGGCCGCTCGGACAAGCCAATGGATGACGACATCTATACGTTTAACTTCCACCGCGACTTTCTGCTGCGCTTTATCGAACGCCTGAATCTCACCAACATCACGCTTGTGTGCCAGGACTGGGGCGGTCTGCTTGGTCTTACCTTGCCCATGGATATGCCTGAGCGGTTCAGCCGGCTTCTGGTGATGAACACGGCGATCGCCACTGGCGTATCGCCGGGGCCGGGGTTTATGGCCTGGCGGGATTTCGTGGCGGCGAATCCCGATTTTGACATTGCCCGGATGATGCGCCGCTCCGACCCTCAAATGACGCAAGCCGAGGCGGAGGCTTATAATGCGCCTTTTCCGGACGCTCACAGCCGGGCGGGCGTGCGGCGTTTTCCGGCCATCGTGCCGATCTCGCCTGAGATGGAGGGCGCGGACATCGGCCAGCGCGCTCTGCGCTGGTGGCGCGAGGCGTGGACCGGCGCGACGTTCATGGCCGTGGGCGTGAATGACCCTGTGTTGGGGCCTCCGGTCATGGCGTCTTTGAGAAAAGCAATCCATGGCTGCCCAGCGCCTTTCGAAGTGGCGGAAGGCGGCCATTTTCTTCAGGAGCGGGGCGAAGACGTCGCCAGAGCCGCTTTGCAGGCCTTTGGACCTTGACCCTTATCTGATGACAAGTTTGTGCGTATACGGAGAGCGCGCGGGGGCGACCCATTCGGGCGCGTTTCTCGTGAGGGAACAGTAACGAATTTATGATTATGCTGTTTGCGTTTTGTGCAAGAGGGTATAATCTCGCGCGCCTGATCCTTGCCTGATAGGGCGTCGGCGCGCGATCTGACGCGACAAGAGTGTGAGTTTAGAGGGGAGGCAATGAGGTTCAGTGAATAAGACCGATACGGGCAATCCCGATTTTTTCCACAAAGTGGTGGACTGCCAGTGGGCGTGCCCCGCTCACACAGACGTTCCTGAATATATCCGGCTGATTGCGCAAGGGCGCTTTGCGGACGCCTATATGGTTAACAGGGAATCAAATGTCTTTCCCGCCATTCTGGGGCGTGTGTGCGATCGCCCGTGCGAGCCCGCCTGCCGCCGGGGCCGTGTGGAGGACAAGCCGGTGGCTATCTGCCGGTTGAAGCGCGTTGCCGCAGATCTCAAGGGCGATATCGAGGATCGGTTGCCCGTTATCCCCAAGGTCAAGAATGGTAAGCGGGTGGCGCTCATAGGCGCCGGGTGTGCGTCGTTGACCGTCGCTAATGATCTCACGCCGCTCGGCTATGACGTCACGATTTTCGAATCGTTGGAGGCGCCGGGCGGCCTCATGCGCACCAACATTCCCGCGTTTCGGCTGCCCGAAGCGGTACTCAGCGAAGAGATTGGCCGTATCGTGGATATGGGCGTTGATTTGCGTCTCGGCGCCCGCGTGAACAGCATGAAAGAATTGCTGGGGCAAGGCTTTGATGCGGTGTTTGTGGGCAGCGGCGCGCCCAAGGGCAAAGAGTTGAACTTACCTGGGCGTCATGACTCGGATCAGATTTTTATTGGCATTGACTGGCTGGAATCCGTCTCTTTTGAGCATACGGACTCTATCGGTGAAAATGTGGTGATTATCGGCGCCGGCAACACGGCCATGGATTGTTGCCGCACCGCGTTGCGCCTTGGGGGGAAAAACGTCACCGTTGCCGCCCGCAAACCGCGCAGTATGTTCAAAGCGTCTGATTGGGAATTGGAAGACGCGGAAGAAGAAAAAGTCAGCATTCTGGTCAATCACGCCCCGGAAGAATTTATCATTGAAAACGGCAAATTGACCGGCGTGAAATTCGCCCTCGTCGAGTGGTCAAAAGATGAGAAGGGCCGTCTGATTTCCAAAACGCGCGATCATGTGACCGTGCCCGCCGATTCGGTGATCCTGGCCGTGGGCCAAGAAAACGCGTTTCCATGGGTTGAGCG
>JAJFIM010000130.1 GCA_021774995.1 Alphaproteobacteria bacterium
GTCGGCCCGCTCGCCAACGCCGCCGCCGCGGAGGCAATGACATCCATCCTGATACAGATTAATAAAAAATACAAAGCCAAGCACGCCGGTATTCGCATTACCGGCGTTCCAGAATCTGGGGGGCAGGACGCCTCTCCGCCCTCAGAGGATCATTTTTCGGCAAAGGCGCTGAAATCATTTCCTCTGGTGGAGGAGGGCGATGATCTCGTCGCGCTCATTTTGCAAAGTCTTCGCGCGACCCCGTTAGATTTAAAGAATGGCGATATTCTCGTCATCGCGCAAAAGGTTGTCTCAAAGGCGGAAGGGCGCTGTGTGAAGTTATCACGCGTCACGCCGTCGCCCCGCGCGCGGGAATTGGCGGCGGCGACGCAAAAAGATCCGCGCCTTGTCGAATTGATCTTGTCAGAATCGGAAGAGGTCGTGCGCCACAAGCCCGGCGTTATCGTGGTTGCGCATCGTTTGGGATTTGTCATGGCCAATGCCGGGATCGACCAATCCAATGTCGAACAGGTGGAGGGGGACATTGCCGTACTTCTCCTGCCGCAAGATCCGGACGCCTCGGCGCGCGCGATCAGAAAAGAGATTGAGCGGACAACCGGCGTAAATGTTAGCGTCATTATCTCTGACAGCGTGGGGCGGGCCTGGCGCAACGGGACGGTGGGTCTGGCTCTGGGGTCGGCGGGCCTTGAGGCCTTGCGGGATCTCAAAGGCCGCGACGACCTTTATGGCCGGCCTTTGCAGACGAGCGAAACGGGATTTGCCGATGAGGCGGCGGCCGCGGCGTCTCTTGTCATGGGGCAGGCCGATGAGGGGCGCCCGGTTGTTGTGCTGCGCGGGCTTAACCCCGGACGCGATGATGGCGGGTTGGAGGCTTTATTGCGCAGCCGGGACGCCGATCTATTCCGATGACGGATCAAAACGCCAAGGGGCGCATTTTGGCGTTATGCGGCGGCGTTGGCGGCGCCAAGCTGGCCTTGGGGCTGGACAAAATCGCAGGCGAACGGCTGACTGTCGCCGTCAATACCGGTGACGATTTCAGTCACCTGGGCCTGCATATTGCGCCCGACCTCGATACGGTGCTCTACACGCTGGCGGGGCTGGCTGATCCCGAACGGGGATGGGGCCGTGCCGATGAGAGCTGGAATTTTATGGCCGCGCTCAACGAACTTGGCGCCGATGACTGGTTTCAATTGGGGGACAAGGATCTGGCTATCCATGTTGAGCGCACGCGCCGCTTGGCGGGCGGCGAGACGCTGAGCGCCGTCACGCGCGATATCGGTGCGAGGCTCGGGCTTAGCGCGCATATCGTTCCGATGTCTGACGACCCCGTGCGCACTCAGGTGATCACCGATGAAGGAAATCTCCCCTTCCAGCATTATTTTGTACGCGCGCAGTGCCGCCCCCGGGTGAAATCCATTGATTTTGAAGGCGCGGAAACGGCAGCGCTCTCTGAAGAATTTAGCGCCGCTCTTACTGATCCAAATTTGGCGGCCATCGTTATCTGCCCCTCTAACCCTTATTTAAGCGTTGATCCGCTGCTCTCTCTTTCCGGGGTGAAAGAGGGGTTGGCCCGTTCTCCGGCGCCGGTCATCGCCGTCTCGCCCCTTATTCATGGCCAGGCCGTTAAGGGTCCCACGGTTAAAATCATGGCGGAGTTGGAGATTGAACCAGACGCGCTTTCCATTGCCCGCCATTATGGCGGCGTTCTCGATGGGATTATTGTGGATGTCGAAGACGAAGGATCGGTTGGTCCTTTGCGCGCGATGGGGCTGGAAGCCCGCGCTGCTGCGACCTATATGAAAAGCTTAAGCGACCGTATCGGCTTGGCGCGGTGCGTGATGGAATTTGCCGATGATCTCAACGCGTCAAAAACATAAGCGAACCCATGCACATTCTCGTTCCGGTCAAGAACACGGCTGAGGCCAAATCGCGGCTGGCGGGTCTGTTGACGCCTGAGAAACGCCGCGCCCTGACGCTTGCTTTGCTGCGCGATGTGTTGACCGCCCTGACGCGCAGTCACGCGGTCTCGCGCTCCGGCGCCGCCATATATGTTGTCAGCGACGATCCTCTGGTGAAGCGGATTGCCCATGCTTTCAGTGTGGGAATTATGGAAGATTCAGAATCCGGCGACCTCAATGCCGCTTTAACAGACGCCGCCCGGTGCTTAGGCAAACGGCGCGCCGGGGCGCTGTGGGTTATACCGGCGGACCTTGCCCGGATTACGCAAAGTGATATTGATGTTTTGTTCTCAAAGCATCAGGCGCGCCCGGCCGTAACCCTTGCGCCGGCAGCGGGCGATGAGGGCACCAACGCTTTGGGAATGTCGTCCTCTGGGCTGATTAACTTTTCCTTCGGGCGGGAGAGCTTTGAGCGGCATTCAGCCGCGGCGCGCTTAACTGACGCAACGCTGAATGTTATCCATAGGCCAGGCCTGGCCTTCGATCTCGACACGGTGGATGATCTCAAAGCTTTTGCCGAAATGGGGTCAACTTCCTGCGCCGGACAATTGGTCGCAGATTGGGCGCGTTGATTGTTCATATGTCCTTGTATGAGTGTGGTTCGTGAGTGATAGTCATTCATGATTGAGCGCGCGCCGAAACAAACTGGACAGATCTAAAATGAATGCAAACCGTAAAAAAGCGATTCTTATTGTCGCCGTGGTGATTCTCGGCGCAGCCGGGGCGCTGTTTTTGCTGCGCGGATTTGGACTGAAGACCGACGCGTCTCAAATCATTCTCTATGGCAATGTCGATATTCGCGAAGCGGACCTCGCGTTCAACATCACGGGCCGGATTGACGCCATGCGCGTAGAGGAAGGAGATGAGGTTGAGGAAGGCCAAGTGCTGGCGGTTTTGGAAACGGAGATTTACGACGCTGAATTGCAAGCCGCTAAAGCGCGCGTCGGAGCCGCCAAAGCCGCGCATGATCGCCTTCTGGCGGGTTCGCGCCCCGAAGAAATCGAAATGGCCAGGGCGGAAATACAGGATATCGAAGCCGCACTGGAACAGGCGCAGGGGAATTTAAGGCGGACCGAAAAACTCGTAACCGATGACTTTGCCTCTCAGCAGAAACTTGACGACAACCGCGCTCTCGTAAAGAGCTTGGGGGCCAAGTTAAATGTCGCCGAGCAGGCGCTCGCGCTGGCGATCCAGGGTCCGCGCGCTGAAGACATTGCGGAGGCCGCGGCGCGCCTCAATGCCGAGGAAGCCGGTCTGGCTCTGGCCGCCAAAAGACTGACTTATACCAAGCTTGAAGCGCGAGAGCGCGGCGTGGTCAACACAAGAATTGTGGAGCCGGGTTCCGTTGTGCTGTCAAACACGCCCGTTTACTCCGTGGCGCTGGTAGATCCCGTTTGGGTGCGCACCTATGTTTCGGAGAGGGATTTAGGGCGCATTCACCCCGGTATGGCGGCGCGCATCACGACGGACTCTCACCCCGATGATTCTTATGAGGGCTGGGTCGGTTTTATCTCGCCCATCGCGGAGTTTACGCCCAAGACGGTGGAAACGCCGGAAGTTCGCACCAGTCTGGTTTATCGCTTGCGCGTCTTTGTTAAGAACCCTGATAACGCGCTGCGCCAGGGCATGCCCGTTACGGTGTGGCTGGAATCCTCAAACGCGTCCAGTGGGGATCGTCCCGAATAAATCTCGCATCAGGAGTTGCCCACGCATGACCGATCCGGTCATTGACATTCGCGGCGTCGTCAAAACATTCAAAACTGGCGCGCGCACCGTCACCGCTCTCAATAATTTGTCAGGGCGGGTAAGCGCCGGTCAGATAACCGGATTGGTCGGGCCTGACGGCGCCGGAAAGACCACATTGATGCGCCTGATCACGGGATTATTGACGCCTGATTCAGGCAGTATCAACATTCTCGGCATGGATGCGGCGCAACAAGCGCATGATATTCAGATGAATGTGGGCTACATGCCGCAACGGTTTGGACTCTATGAAGACTTGAGCGTTATTGATAATCTTAATCTTTATG
>JAJFIM010000014.1 GCA_021774995.1 Alphaproteobacteria bacterium
TTTTTCAAAGCCTGCCCGAGCAGGTTTATCTCGGTTTTTCCATAGTGACGGGCTTAGCGGCGGGCCCTGTGCAAGCCGCCAGCCGCACAATGCTAGCCCGCCTGGCGCCGCCCGATATGATCACTGAGTTTTTCGGACTCTACGCCCTTTCAGGCAAAGCCACGGCTTTCGCCGCACCGCTGATGATCGGCTGGATGACCGCCCTGTTCGCCACGCAGCGCGCCAGTCTTTTTGTCATTATCTTTTTTTTACTGATCGGATATTTTCTACTGCGCCGGGTTGAAGAGAACAGAAATTAAGGCGACTGCGCCCCTGATCAATGCCGGAAATGCCGCATGCCGGTAAAGACCATCGCCGCGCCCGCTTCATCGGCGGCGGCGATCACTTCTTCGTCGCGGATAGAACCGCCGGGCTGGATGACCGCTGTCGCCCCCGCTTCTATGGCGCTGAGCAATCCGTCCGCAAACGGAAAAAATGCGTCCGACGCGACAACCGACCCGATGGTGGCCGGGGTTTTAACGCCGGCGTGTTGCGCGGCGTCTTGCGCTTTGCGCGCGGCGATGCGCGCCGAATCCACCCGGCTCATCTGCCCGGCGCCAATACCGACGCTGGCCTGGTCTTTGACATAGACAATGGCGTTGGATTTGACGTGTTTGGCGAGCGTGAAGGCGAAGATCAAATCCGCCAGTTCAGCCGCACTGGGCGCCCGCTTCGTCACCACCTTCAACGCATCCGCCGAGACGCGCCCGGCGTCGCGGTCTTGACACAAAAACCCGCCCGCCACCCAGCGCATCGTCAAACCCCCGGAGGCTGGATCAGGCAAGCCCCCCGCGCTGAGCAGACGCAGGTTTTTCTTGGCCGCCAATATCTCTTGCGCGTCGTCATCGATCTCCGGCGCAATGATCACCTCCACAAAGCCCTTGGCAATGTCGGCGGCGGTTGGGCCGTCAAGACAACCGTTCAGCGCAATGATCCCGCCATAGGCGCTCACCGGATCGCAGGCCAGAGCTTTTCTGTACGCCTCAAGAAAGGTCTCCCCCCGCGCCGCGCCGCACGGGTTTGCGTGTTTGATGATCGCCACGGCCGGCCCTTGGCCGGGGTCAAACTCCGCCGCCAATTCATACGCGGCGTCAGTGTCATTGATATTGTTGTAACTCAGCGCCTTGCCCTGAAGTTGACGGGCGCTCGCCACGCCCGGCCTGGCGTCAGGCGCCGCGTAAAAACTTGCGCTCTGGTGAGGGTTTTCGCCGTAACGCAATTTCTGGCGCAACACCCCCGCAAACACGCGCCGGGTGGGGGCCGCGTCCTCCACCGCGTCGGCAAACCATGCGGAAATTGCCGCATCGTAAGAACCGGTGCGGGCATAAGCTTTGGCGGCAAGGTTTTTGCGCAAATCAAGCGAGGTGGCGCCGCCGCGCTCGCCCATCTCCTGGAGTACCCGCGCGTAATCCGCCTTGTCGACGACCACCGTCACATCGCTGTGATTTTTAGCCGCCGCGCGAATCATCGCGGGACCGCCAATATCAATGTTTTCAATACAGGTTTCGAAATCAGCGCCACCCGCGACCGTCGCTTCGAAGGGATAAAGATTCACAACAAGCAGATCGATGCCTTGAATATCATGCGCCTCCATCGCCGCGCGGTGCGCGGCGTTACCGCGCACGCCCAAGAGCCCGCCATGAATTTTAGGGTGCAAAGTCTTCACCCGCCCATTCATGATTTCAGGAAATTGCGTGACATCCTCCACCTCGGTCACAGACAGGCCGGCTTTTTTCAACGCGGCGGCCGACCCGCCCGTGGAGATGATCTGGACGCCCCTTTGGCTCAGCTCCCCGGCGAAGTCCACCAGGCCCTCCTTATCTGAAACCGATATCAAAGCGCGGCGGATTGGGCGCTCCTCAGAAGCATTTTTCGGCGTGACGCTCATGACAAAACTCTTTGTGTAGGATAAGGGGAGGCATTATGAGAGGCCTCGCCTAGCATGATTCCCACCGGCCGGAAAGATGCTCTTAGCCCATGGCAAGAGCGCGCCCCGTTCACAGCGATTTTAAGCAGCAGAAAATCAATGAAGCGTGGGAGACGCGCTTTCAGGCGCGCTCGGCGCGGCGTCCTCCTCAAGGCCGGTTTGAGGGCGCCCCGTATAGTTCGGCGCCAATTGTCCGATAAGCTCAAACAACGCCTTCATATGGCGCTCGTCTGCAGCGCACAGCAAGCGCTCCAACTCAGGGACCAAGTACTGAAGGTCGATCAAACGGGGCGTGGCCAGAAAAATCCCCTTTATCTTAGTGGGAACCAATTGCTCAGAATTGTGAAACAGGCTTTCATGAAGTTTTTCGCCAGGCCGCAGACCGGTGAATGTGATATCGATATCCTCATAGGGCTTTAATCCGGCCAATTGAATCACGCGCTCCGCCAGATCGAGAATGCGAATGGGCTCCCCCATATCGAGCACATGGATCTTGCCGTCCGCCTGCGGGGCGGCGCCAGGCGAGGCTTCATGCGCGCCGCCGCCATCGCCATTCAGCGTCGCCGCCTGAAGCACCAACTCCACCGCCTCGCGGGTTGTCATAAAATAGCGCTCCACGTCTTTATGGGTCACCGTCAAAGGCCCGCCGCGCGCCAATTGACGCTGAAAGAGGGGCACCACCGACCCGGTCGATCCGAGGACATTGCCAAAACGAACCGTGACGAATCTGGTGATCTCTTGCGCGATCCCCTGCGCCTGGCAATAAAGCTCGGCAATGCGTTTGCTGGCGCCCATGACGCTGGAAGGATTTACCGCCTTGTCGGTTGATATCATGACCATAGCGCCCACCCCATGTGCGATGCAGGCGTCAGCGACATGGCGCGTTCCCGCGACATTGGTCAAAACCCCTTCGGCGGGGTTTTGTTCAACAAGCGGTACGTGTTTCAGAGCGGCGGCGTGAAAAACGATCTCCGGCCGTTCTTGCCGAAAAACGCGGATTACCTCATCCCTGTCGCGCACATCGCTTAAATAGGCTTTACGCTCAAGGTGGGGAAAGCTTTCCTCCATCTCCAGATTCACTTGGTAAAGATTAAATTCGCCGTGATCCAGGATCACTAATGTGTCCGGTTCCAAGGCCGCCACCTGCCGCGTCAATTCCGCGCCGATGGTTCCGCCGGCGCCGGTGATCAAAACCCGCTTCCCCGCAATCATGTTTTGCATTGCCGTGCGGTCCAAAACCTTTTGCGGCCGCCCTAAAAGATCGCGCAAATCAATCGGGCGCACGTCAACCGGGGTGGAGCCGTCGCTCGCCTGCAAATCCGTCAGGCGCGGGGCGCGCGCCAGGCCAATGCCAAGCGCGTCGCAAATCTCCAGCAGACGCCGCACATCGCTCCCATCCATGTCGGGGTCTGTGATCACGATTTTATGGGGGGGGCGCCCAAGCGCAGACAACTCGCCGACAATCTGGGGAAGCGCTTCAAAATTGCCGAGAATGCGCCGGCTGCGCACATGATGGCCCCAATTGGTCCGGTCTTCGTCGATCAGGCCGACGATTCTGTATTCAAATCCCTTTGGCCCCAACCGTTGCACTTCGCGAATGAAAGGGTCGGCCAGTTCGCTGGGACCCGCCAGCAGAATGGGAATGCGCGTACCTGAATCGCGCCGGAAAAAGGCCGCAAAATCGCCGCTGCGCAGCATGCGATAGGCAAGGCGGGAACCGGCTAACAATCCCACCAAGATGGGCCATTGCAGCAGGGGCACCGAGCGGGGAAGGTTTTCCAGCCGGGTGAGGAAAAACATCGCCAGGACGAAAAGGATTGTCGAGATCGTCACCGCTTTCAGGATCTGCATGACGTCTTCAATGGACGAATAGCGCCAGATGCCGCGCTGAAGGCCGATCACGCTGAAGACGAGGGCGGCAATGGCGCCATTCGCCGCGCTGGCCATCCAGAGATAGAAAATATCGTGCCCTTCGCCATTGGCCAAAGCGTAACGCAGCCATAACGCCAATTGCATGGCGAGAACCGCCATAAGGACATCATATCCCGCTTTACCCAACATACGCGGGGCGAGGAGCTCTTTCAGCGTTCCGTTGCTTCCCATTTCACCCCAAAGCGTTGACAGAGCTTAAAAAAATCCAGCCGATGACCTACAAGACATCGCGCTCAACATACACGTTTCCGCACCATGGCGAAAGCCCTCCCCATGTGACTATAAGCGTTTGAAACAAAGATGGAAAATAGCAAAATTCAAGCAAAACAAAGGCTTAAACCTTGTCCGCCTCAGGGGATCCCGCCAAGCGGCGCAGAGCCCATTTGATGGCGCACGGCGCGCCCAGATGCGCAATGCCTGGCACGGTGATCTGAAGGGAGCGGCGTCCGACATCGCCTTTGCCCAGGTAAACGCTCTCTTCCAGAGCGATGCCCGGCTGGTTGGTCTGAAAACGCCAGCCATCCCCATTGGGAAGAAGCAACAGAACCCGGCTGGCGTCGCGCGCCAGCGAGGCCTTCACGTCGGGGTGCAGGTGAAAGCGCAAGGTAAAAGGCAAGGCCGTCCCCTTATGGCCCCTTGCCCCTGCGGCGCTTGTCTGAGACGGAGGGACGAGACAATCTTCTCCCCGAACATCCTCCCCATCGCGCCGCACATAAAGGCGGCGCTCATGGACAAACCCAAAGCGTTTTTGATAGCCGTCATGACTGCCCAGCAACCAAACGCCCTCTTCGTTTTCATCCCTGAGATGCGTGACTTGTTCAGGACCCGCTGCGATGCGCGGGCCAAGAAGTCCTGCAATAAAGGGGTGCTTGAGCAGGGTGGCGGAGGATTTATCCGCCAGGGTGAGCGTCGAATGGGCCGCCGTCGCGCGGGAGGCGTTTTTCCAGGCGTCGTCCTGCAACGCCGCCCCGCCGCAATTCACGATCAAACGATGGCGCCCCGCGCTCATTTCAAAAGAAAGGCATCCCGCATGGGCGTGGCGGCTAAACCCGCGCCGGGGCGCCGGGCCGGTATCCATGATCAGCCGGGTGCGCCCGGCTTTGATCCGTTGATAGCCGGAATAAGGCGCCTGCGCATATGTTTTCGCCCGCGTGTCCTGGCGCGAGAGTATCGCTTCTATGGCGCCGCCCTCTTCCTCCACCGACCCGTTAAACAGGGCCAACCGGCCATCGCCTAACCGGAAAAAGCGCAACATGGGCGCCATGCGGCCAATCATATCCTGCAAGCCATCGGGTACGGGCGCGTTCTGCTCAACCAGCGCATCTTTCAGAGAAACAATATCGAGCAAGATAGCCAGTTGCACGGACGGATCGCGGCTGATATGGCCGCCATCGGGAAGTATCTGTTGGTCCAATGCGCGGGTGAGCAGGCCTAAGCCCCGCTCCAACCGCGCAGCGCCGTCGGGCAGGCACAGACCGGAAAAACAAAGGCCGACAGCGACCACTATTTTCTCTTCCCCCTCGAAACGCGCCCCCTTCGCGGCGCGCTGAAGGTAACGCGCCTGGTGCACCAGGGACCGCAAGACTTTACTGCGCCACACCAGATCCGCTTCGCGCATAATCAGCTTGGCGTGCATGAACCATGAGATGAGGCGCCGCGCCAAAACGGGAGGGCGCCACCCAAGGCCATGCCACTGACCGCACTCTTTCAACCACGCGCCGATCAACCAATGAACATGGTCTTTGGCGTCTTGTGACTGGCAGTTTTCAAAATGACGAAGCCACGAAAATCCATGAAGCGCCTCAGCCCACGCATCGCACGGGGGAACCAGCCGCCAGGGGGGCGTCTCGCGATTGGCCTGCACTTTGCCGCCGGGAAACGCGTAGCGGTGCGCCATCAGATCATGCCGCGCCTGAGGGGAACGAGGCGCAAAATCGCTCGGAAAACACAAGATGCGATCAGGCAGAGGCCCTGAAAGGCTGGGGTGAAACGGCAAGGATCTGAACGATAAATTCCGCAGCGCCGTCGCGCCGCGCGCAAGGCCCACGCGCGCCAGATCCGAAATAAGCGCGCCTTGAGAGGAGGTTACGGATGAGGCGCCCGGAGGTTTGAAGGAAACATCCGTCATTGCGCCCCCCGCAAACGATCCATATTTGCCCGGTACGCAGCCACCCGGTCGGCGTAACCGGCGCCCTGCCCCCCCGCGCCAAGACTAAACGTTGCGGTTCCCGCCACCAGAATATCAGCCCCCGCCGCGATGATTGCGGGCGCGGTGCGCGCCGTGACGCCGCCATCCACTTCCAGCGCGATATCCCCGCCAACCTCATCGATGCGCGCCCGCGCCGCTTTGATTTTCGTCAATTGCGACTCGATAAACGCCTGCCCGCCAAATCCGGGATTGACGCTCATGATCAGCACCAGATCAACATCACCCAAAACCGGGTCCATAACCTCTATAGGCGTTGCCGGGTTGAGCGCCACGCCGGCCTTGGCGCCGGCGCGTCTGATGGCCTGAAGGGTGCGGTGCAGATGCGGCCCGGATTCAGGATGCACCGTGATAATATCGGCCCCCGCTTGTGCGAACGCCTCAATAAAGCCATCGACCGGCGCAATCATCAAATGCGCGTCAAAGGGCAGAGACGTGGACCCGCGCAACGCCCGCACCACATCGGGCCCAAGGGTGAGATTGGGCACAAAGTGACCGTCCATGACGTCAACATGAACGTAGTCAGCCCCGGCATCTGTGATGGCGCGAATTTCTTCGCCGAGCTTGGCGAAATCGGCCGCCAGAATTGAGGGTGCGATT
>JAJFIM010000131.1 GCA_021774995.1 Alphaproteobacteria bacterium
GGTTTGACCGAGCTTCCGCCGAACCCGGTGGCGATCACATTTGACGACGGGTTTGCCGATTTCGCCGAGCACGCGTTTCCGTGCCTGAAAAGCCATGGCTGGAGCGCCACTGTGTTTCTGCCTTCGGGAAAAATAGGCGGGCGGGAAGATTGGCTTGGCGCCAACGACAATCCCCGGCCATTGCTGACCTGGGACCAGGTGAAGGATTTAAGCGATCAGGGCGTCGCGTTTGGCGGACACAGCGTCACCCATGCGGATCTGACGCGGCTGCGCGGCGATGATTTAGCCCGAGAGGTGAGAAACTGCCGGGACGAAATTGAACGCCGCATTGGGCAAAGGCCATCAAGCTTCGCCCCCCCTTATGGGCGCGCCAATACTGAGGTGCGCGGCGAGATTGCCAAAACTTACGACGTCTCCGTTGGCACGGGCTTGAACCGCGCCGGGCGGGAGTGCGACCTTTATGACGCGCCGCGCATTGAGATGTATTATTTTCGCGACATCAAACGCTGGCGTTCTTATTTGTCGGGAAGCGCCGATTGGTATTTGGGCGCGCGGCGCGCTCTGCGCAGCGTCCGGCGGCTTGCGCGCGCGGGCGCAGGAGGTTAATTCCATGCCCGTACGCAATGCATTAAGAGGAATTGCAAAAGCGCTATTGCCGCAAAGCGCGCGCGAGGGGATCGTGCGCTTGCAAAAAAAATATCGCCTGCAAGCCGTGCGCGCCGGCTCTGTCGAGTTTGGCCATTTGCGGCGCTTGACGCCCATCAGCGCCATATTCGGCATGGATCGCGGCCTTCCCATTGACCGCTATTACATCGAACATTTTTTGCGCACATATGAGAACGACATCCAGGGCCGCGTCCTGGAATTGGGCGATCCTTTTTACATCAATAAATTCGGCGGCGAAAAAGTCAGCCAAGCGGACATACTCCATTACACGGACGGCAACGAGCAAGCCACGATCATTGCCGATCTCACTGACGCCGACCATATCCCGTCAAACAGTTTTGACTGTATCATCTTTACCCAGACAATACAGATGATTTATGAACCCAAACTGGCTTTGCTGACTCTGCACCGCATTTTAAAACCGGGCGGCGTGCTGCTTTTGACATCCGCCGGCATTGCAAAAATCGGCCGCAGGCTGGGACGCGACGATTGGGGGGAGTATTGGCATTTCACCACTCAATCGACCGAGGCCATTGCGCGTGAAACCTTTCCCGGCGCAAGCCTGGACGTGTCGTCTTACGGCAATGTGTTGACCGCTGCGTCCTTTCTGCACGGGCTGGCGAGTGAAGAATTAACCGCGCAAGAACTTGATCACCGCGACCCCGATTTTGAAGTCCTGGTCACGCTGCGCGCCCAAAAAACGGCAGAGGCGGGCGCGCAATGACTAAAGCCGCAAAACATGGCGACCTCTTGCGCACAATAACCTTGCTCGACACGTCCGTCGCCTCCACCAATTTAGGCGATCAAATCATCATGGAGGCCGTGCGGGATCAATTGTCGGATTTAATCCGCGACACCTTCACTTATTCCGTCGCCAGCCATGAATGGATGGGACGCAAAAGCCGGGGCCTTTTGCGGCAATCCGACTTCGCCATCGCGGGCGGCACCAATTTGCTCTCGTCTCGCATGTGGATACGGTCTGTATGGAAATTATCGCCGCGCGACGCCCTGCAATGCGGCAATGTAGTGCTCATGGGGTGCGGGTGGTATCAATTTCAAAAAAAACCGGACCCCTATACGCGCTGGCTTCTGCGCCGCATGCTCAGCGCAACCCGCCTTCATTCCGTGCGCGACGCGTACACAAAAGATAAATTGGCCGCCATCGGCGTTACGAATGTGGTGAATACCGGGTGCCCGACATTGTGGGCGTTTTCGCCCGAATCATGCCGCGCACTTCCACGCGGCAAAGCGCCCCATGTGGTGACGACCATCAACACTTACATCAAAGACGCCGAAGCGGATCGGCGGCTGATTGAAGTTCTGCGCCGGCACTATCAATCCGTCTCCATATGGATACAAACCAGCTCGGATCACGCCTACGCCAAAGGCCTTGACCCGGATCTAAAATTCATCAATCCCAGCCTGAGGGCGTTCGACGATCTGTTAGCCTCAGATATTGACCTCGATTATGTCGGCAATAGGCTGCATGGCGGCATTCGCGCCCTGCAACATGGGCGGCGCGCCATTATTGTGGAGATCGACAACAGAGCGCGCGAGATGGGCCGCGATTTCGGCCTGCCGACAGTGGAGCGAGATGATTTTGCCCGCTTGGAAAAAATGATCCATGGGCCGCTTGATATTAGCCTCTCCCCGCCGCAACAGGCAATCGACCAGTGGAAATCACAATTTAACGAGCGGACCGCAACATGAACGCGCAAAAATCAGACTGGCTCTGGCTTGGCGGCATACTTCTCGCGGCGCTCATCCTGCGCGTGATCAAATTGGATGCCGGACTCTGGTATGACGAAGTGCTGACGCTTGTCGATTTTGTTCGTCTTCCCACAAACCAATTGCTCACAACATACACCACTCTTAACAATCACATACTCTACTCTCTTGAAGCTAAAGCCGTTGTGGCTCTACTTGGCGAAAGCGCCTGGGCGTTACGATTGCCCGCGGTTTTGTTTGGCGTGGGAAGCGTTTGGGCTCTGTGGTGGCTGGCGTCTCTCATGCTCAGCCCATGGGAAGCGCGGTTTTCGGCGCTGCTGCTGGCGGTGTCTTACCACCACATCTGGTTTTCCCAAAATGCGCGCGGCTATACGGGCCTTATTTTCTGGGTCCTGGTGGCCACGGCGCTTTTCGTCCGCAATATCGAGCGTCCGAATTGGTGGGCGTGGGCAGCCTATGGCCTGGCGGTCGCAGCCGCCATGTTCACACATCTCTCTGCGGTCTTTTCCTTCGCCGCGCACGGGATTGCCTACCTCTTCCTGGTGGCGCGGCAGCACATTGCGCTCAATAAAACCGCTGAAATAGAGCATGACCGCTATAAAGACGTCTCCGGACTGAAACCGCTTTTTGGCTTTGCGCTGGGCGGCGTGCTTACGCTGGCGCTTTACGCGGTTCTCATCCCGCAAATGATCGACACATTCGGCGCCATGTCGGAATCGGGCGGCGGGCAAGTGACTGTCAAGGAATGGACGAACCCCCTTTGGACCATTCTGGAAGTTCTGCGCAATTTACAGGAATTGGGCTTTGTGATGAGCGTCGGCATCCCCGCCGTATTGGTGTTTTTAACCATTGGCGTCATAAGCCTGTTCCGGCGCTACCCAGTGTTCACGTCTTTTTTTGTGATTCACATTCCCCTCACGCTTGTTATTCTCCTGGCCCTGTCGTTCCGTATCTGGCCGCGCTATTTCTTTATCGATCTGGGGTTTATTTTTCTGTTTCTGGTGCACGGCGTCTTTGTGGTTTCAGACTTTATCGCCGGCAGGCTAAAGACGCAGGAACGATGGCGGCTCAGCGGCAAAAGTTTAAGCCTGTTGGCGTCAAGCGCCGCCGTGTTCTGCTCTCTGTTCCTCCTGCCGCCTAATTACCGCATGCCCAAACAGGACTTTCTCGGCGCGCGCAATTTTATTGAAGAGACGCGCGCGCCCGGCGACGTTGTCGCTTCGGTGGGATTGGCGGCGCTGCCTTTTTCAAAATATTACGCTCCAGAATGGGATGTGATTGAAACCAGCGACGACTTGGACGCGCTGCGCGACCGCGGCGTCCGCACCTGGCTGGTGTACGCTTTTTCCGCCCACACAAAAGTGCATTACCCGGAAATCTTAGAAACGCTCGACGCCGATTTTGAGCTTGCCAAAAAATTCCCCGGAACCCTGGGCGACGGCTCTGTCTATGTTTACCGCACAAGCGCGCCTTAACTTAACGGATTATTGAGGGGGGTCAGGCCAGTGCGGCGCCGGCAAACAGGAAGCAAACCGCCGTCGCCACGGAACCCAGCGTTCGAACATGATTCCACCGGGTCCAAACAGCTCCATAGGTTAGCCAATAGTCATTTGTCTGCGCCTGCCTGTGATTCATCCCGTCCAACCGCCTGTTCATCGGCACATTGCCAAGCAGTGTGACAAGGAAAACGGTAATCACATAGATCGTTGC
>JAJFIM010000132.1 GCA_021774995.1 Alphaproteobacteria bacterium
CCCCCCCGCGGCGCCCGATGGCGCGGTTGCGCGCCTTATCATTCTTGATTCAGCCGGGTCTGATCTGGGGCGCCTGGGGCTCTTGCAATATTTGGAACCGCCTTTTGATACGGCCTATGAAACCAACCGCACGAAAGTGCGCATGGGCGATACCATTCTGGTGATCGCAGTGGAAGATGTTGAAGGCGTATATGAGCGCGCCAGAAAAACCACGGCGAATATCGTGTCGCCGCCAACCGATTGGGAAGTCCCGGCGCCGGACGGCAAAGGCGCGATTAAGTTGCGCATCATGTCCATGTTTGATCCATGGGGCCGCTATATGGAAATTACCCGGATGAGTTAGAGCATATCCGCGCGTTAGTGGTTCATGCATTGTTTAATTTTTGGACGCCGGAGCCGATTTTTTCGGCATAACTTTGCAGGGTGGGCAGGTAATTTCTGACCACCTCGCTGCTGGTCATGGCGCTGTCGATATAGCGCATGGCCAAACAGCCGATAATGCCTTGGTCGCCGAGTACCGGGGTACAGATGGTTGACATTTTCCCGGCTGCTTTGGGGCGGGGGGAGCGAAACTCAAAAGCAAACCCATCCTCGCGGATTTTGCCCAGCATGCGATTCAGCAATTCGCCGTCTCTGGCCATGGCGTGATCAGGATGGTCTGATTTAAGGCACGCCGCCAGAACGGCTTCGCGCGCCGCGTCGTCGCAGAACGCCAAATAGGCTTTTCCCGATGAACTGTGAAAAAGCGGCAGGGTTGTTCCCACGCCGTAATAATCGAGCGACATGGCGCTTTCGGAAGCCGTGGTGTCGCGGACCAGCATTTCGAGACCGTAGATGGTGGACAAAGTGACGGGGTAGACGACTTTTCTCCCCAATTCATGGATAAGCGGTTTGGCCACTTCCGTGATCCATTGCGCTTCGTCGTAGCCGCAGCTCAGGCGATGCACGAGGGGCGTCAACCGGTAGCGGCTGTCCGCCGCGTCGCGCTCGACATATCCCGCACTACATAGATTGTGCAGGATGCGATAAGTGGTGGATTTGGGCAGTTTAGCGAGGCGCACAATGTCAGACAGAGTGGCGCCGTTATGGATATTGAGAAGTCTGAGAACTTCCAAACCTCTTTGGAGGGCGCGTATGTCTTTCACGGTTTTCAACTCATGAACGGTTTGCTGGGTCCAGCAGGACTGAGAATCCAGGCTATTTTAGCCTGACTTTTCGGCGCACTCAGGCGCTGGGCGCGTATCGGAGCAGGAGGCGGAAAATATAGGTAGCATGTGCGCCGGCATGTGCCAACCTGTGAACCACCCAATTTTAACGGATCTCCGCTCAGTTTCTGACCGCGGCCCCGGAGATTTCAACCTCCAGACCTTTGTCGTTAAGTGCGCGGACGATTTCTTCGGCGGATTTATGATCTTGGGTTTCAATGACGAGATTGAGGACGGCTTGCTTCAAGGTGAGATCTGCAAATTCGCGCTGATGTTCCACTTCCAACACATTGGCGCCTTTTTCGGCGACCGTGGCGCTGACCAAGGCAAGCATGCCGGGGATGTCCGGGATCATGATCCGCAGGCGCGAGATGCGGCCGCTTCGGGCGAGCCCACGCATGAGGGCGGTTGCCAGAAGGCGCGAATCGATGTTCCCGCCGGTGAGTATGAGCCCGGTTTTTTTGCCGGTAAATTTTTCGGGGTATTGAAGAAGCGCAGCAAGGGCCGCCGCTCCGGCGCCTTCCACGACCACCTTCTCGATTTCGAGTAGCGTGTTGATGGCGTCCTCAATGGCGAATTCAGAAACAATCAAGATGTCGTCAACCAGATCCGCCACGATGGCGCGCGTGATGTCTCCCGGGTCCTTAACGGCAATGCCCTCGGCGACCGAATGCCCGCCGATCACATCTCCGACGCCGTCAATGGCCCTTTTCATGCCGGGGTAAAGCTCGCTCTGAACCCCGATGATCTTGATGCCGGGTTTGAGGGCCTTTGCGGCGGTGGCAATTCCCGAAATCAGCCCGCCGCCGCCGATGGGAACCACCAAAACGTCAAGGTCATCGCAGGCCTCAAGAAACTCAAGTGCGACCGTTCCTTGTCCCGCAATAATGCTCTCATCATTAAAGGGATGGACAAGCGTCAGATTGCGTTGTTCGAGAATTTCGTGGGCGGTTTGGCTGGCTTCCGTAAAAGTCTTGCCTGTTAGAATCGTCTCGGCCCCAAACCGCGCCGTGTTTTGAACTTTATTGAAGGGCGTGTTTTCAGGCATGATGATGGTGGCGGGTATATTCAGGCGGCTGGCGTGATAAGCAACCCCTTGCGCGTGATTGCCCGCCGACATGGCGACAATGCCTTTGGCGCGAGCCTTCGCGTCCAGGCTTAGCAGTTTATTCAGCGCGCCCCGCTCTTTGAAGGAAGCGGTGAATTGAAAATTTTCAAATTTAAGAAAAACGTCTGCGCCCGTGATTTCAGATAAAGTTATTGAATGGGCGCTGGGCGTTTTGACAATGCCGCCCGCAATGCGGTTTTGAGCTTTTTCAATATCCGATAGAGACAGGGTCATGACTGATGATTCAAACTCAAATGGAGCAAAGGCCAGGTGCGGAGAGATCTTCCGCGCCCCTTCATAGAGTATCACTGAGTGAAATGGAACCGTTCTATTTCGCCGGGCAGGGGGCGTCTTGATGAATAAGGTAGAGGCGGTATTCGCCATGGCGGGCCGCGCTCTCAAAGACTTGCGGGCATGAACTGACAGTTGTTTGCAATGCTTCGTCAGTTTCGTCGTCCACCACAATCAACGCCGCCTCAAATCTTTTCATGTCAGACAGGACTTTATTCCGGCTCTGATTGAGCGCCAGAGGCACGGTGGGTCTTCCTGAAAAATACGCCAGCAGCCGCGCCCGCCTGTAGATCACCGTGGCACCCTCAGGGATGAGTTTTTGAATCGATGCGGTCATGGCTTGTGCATCCGCGCTCAAAGGGCCATCGGCGAAATCTTGGTGAGAGCGCGCGCCATGGCTGATCACGGCGCTGAGCGCAAAGAAGGTGCATAGTCCAATCATGCCGGTCTTTTTAAATTGATCGAAAGCCTGAATGTTGGTGCCGCAAAATGCGTAGACGGCGTAAATTGCGGCCAGCGGCATGAAAGGCATCACCAATCGGGGGCCGGCCCCAAAGGGAAGGATCAAAATTAATCC
>JAJFIM010000133.1 GCA_021774995.1 Alphaproteobacteria bacterium
AGGTCCGGCCCAATGATAATCTCTTCGCCTTCCGACAGGCCGGAGAGGATCTCGACGCGATCGGCGTCAAAATCTTGAATTCTGACAGAGCGCCGCACCGCCCGACCGTTGCTTGACACAAAAACATATGAGTTCATGTGGTCATGCAAAATAGCATTACGGTCAACCAGAAGAACGGGCCGGGATTCAGGCGTGATCTCGGCCAAGACGAAAAGACCTGGTTTGATGCGATAATCAAGGTTTTTAAGAGCTAAGCGGATTTCCACTGAGCGCGTTTCAAGATCAACGCGATCGTTGATGATGGTGATGGCGCTCTTGATAGGGTCGGATATGCCGTCAATGGTCAGCAAAGCCGGCCCGCCGAGCGCCAATTGAGAGAGGTGAGATTCGGGGACCTGCACGATGGCGGTCACGATCGAGATCTCCTGGATTTGAATGACGGATGCATCGTTCCCCATAACTTGGACAGAACGATAGACGCCTTCATCGATGAAGCGGCTTGTTACGACCCCGGTGTAAGGAGCGCGAACGATTGTGTCTTCAAGGTTTTGTTTTGCCTGATTTAGTTTGGCTGTAGTTATGGCGACATTGGCGTTGGCTGCGTCGCGCGTTGTCTGGGCGGTGTCAAGCCGGGCTTTGGGCGCATTGCCCCGGTCATAGAGTTGTTTGACGCGTTTATATTCGAGCGAAGCTTCTTCGGCTTGCGCGTCGACCAGAGCCAACTCACTCTCAATTCTGGCCACGGTAATTTCATAATTGACGCGCCGCGTTTGGAACAGAAGATCGCCTTCTTTGACCCGGTCACCGACTTTGACGGCGATAAGGTCAATGATCCCTTCCATAGCGGCCCCGATATTGCTGGTGCGCCGGGCGGCAATGGTGCCGGTTCCAATGATCATGTCTTGAATAGTGTGTTTCTCGACGGGCGCAGCGCGTATTTGCAATGGCGGCGCGAGTGTCTGCTGATCCTTTAAGCGCGTGAGGGCGTCTTCTTGCGCGCCGTCACAGGCGGCCAGGGAGAGGCTCAGCGCCATGATGAGGCTTGTGAATAGGCGGGGCAGGCGGTCGGGCGACAGTGTGACTATGATGCGCCGCATGGGCTGGCCTTTGCCTGAAAAAAGATGTAACATAGAATAATATATACTAGTATAATGTAGTGATAGATATGAAAAGTCCAGCCCCATCCGCCCCTGATTTTGAAAGATCTCTTGGCTTCCTCCTGCATGATGTGGCCCGCTTGCTGCGCCGGGCCTTTGACCGGCGCGTGAAACATATCGGCCTGACGCGTTCCCAATGGTTTGTTTTGGCGCATATTCATCGTTCTGATGGCCAGACTCAGACGGCGCTGGCGGAAGAACTGGATATGGAGCGGGCGCCGCTGGGAAAGCTGATAGACCGGTTGGAGGAAAGCGGCTGGCTTGACAGGCGCCCGGATCCTGTGGACCGCAGGGTCAAGCGCATCTTTAAAACCGCCAAAATCGCCCCGATCATGGCCGCCATGACGTCGGTGAGCGAGTCTGTTTACGATGATGTGCTGAATGGCGTGAGTGCTGAACAGCGTGAGAAGTTCATTGATATGCTGGTTTTGGCGAAAGGCAATCTGCTGAGCCAGGAAACCGGGAACGCAGACTGACCTCAAGCTGTCCGTAATGCGCCTTTACCGCCGCCTTGCCCGCGCCTCGTCTATGGGGTAGTAGGAAACGCGCCAGAAACTGGCGTTTTATTCCTGCAAAATCCGGGCTGCCATATCTGATGAGTAAAGCTAAGAAATCTTTTAGGCCCAAGGCGCGCGCGCCGCGTGGTCTGCGCGATCAGCGCGGCGGGCAGTTGCAGGCCGAGAGACGCATGCTGGACGCTATCGCCGGGGTCTACGCGCGGTATGGCTTTGAGTTGCTGGACACGCCGGCGTTTGAATACGCCGATGCGCTGGGTAAGTTCCTGCCCGATCAGGATCGTCCCAATGAAGGCGTGTTTTCCTTCCAGGACGATGACGAGCAGTGGTTGTCCATGCGCTATGATCTCACCGCGCCGCTTGCCCGTTTTGTTGCGGAAAACTATGACAGCCTGCCCAAACCATTCCGCCGCTACCAATGGGGTCCGGTATGGCGCAATGAAAAGCCGGGGCCGGGGCGCTTTCGCCAATTTATTCAAATAGACGCAGACAGCGTCGGCGCGCCCACCATGGCGGCGGACGCCGAGATGATCGCCATGATGGCCGATTGCATGGACGCATTGGGCATTGCCCGCGGCGATTATGTGGTGCGGGTCAACAACCGCAAAATTCTTGACGGCGTGTTGGAATGCGCGGGGCTGTTGCCTGAAGCTTCAAATTATGAAACTCAAAAACTTATTGTATTGCGCGCCATAGATAAGTTGGACCGTTTAGGGGCGGACGGGGTAATGCTCTTGCTGGGGGAAGGCCGCAAAGACGAGTCCGGCGACTACACCAAAGGGGCGGGGCTCTCGCCTGAGCAAATAGAAAAAGTTATGGCCTTTACCCGCGCGGGCGCGGCGGACAGGCGGGAAACCTGCGCCAATTTACGCAGCGCCGTCGGGACCAGCGCCATCGGTCTTGAAGGCGTTGAAGAATTACAGGAGATCGATAGGCTTCTTGACGCCCTGGCTTGTGGTTCTGACCGTGCGGTGTTCGACCCTTCCGTGGTTCGCGGCCTTGGTTATTACACCGGGCCGGTGTTTGAGGTAGAGCTCGTTTTTGAAGCTGAAAATGAAAAGGGTGAAATGACCCGGTTTGGCTCTGTCGGCAGTGGCGGGCGGTATGACGGTCTGGTGAAAATGTTTAAAGGCGTGGAAGTTCCCGCCACGGGATGTTCATTTGGCGTAAGCCGGCTTTTTGCGGCGCTAGAAGCTTTGGGAAAAACTCAAACTGATGCGGCCACTGGCCCCGTCGTGGTGCTGGTCATGGACAAAGACCGCGCGGCTGATTACCAGGTGATGACAAAAGAGCTGAGGGATGCCGGGATCTGCGCTGAAATGTATATGGGCGGCGGGGGCATGCGCGCCCAAATGAAATATGCCGATAAACGCGGCGCGCCACTGGTGGTGATTGAGGGTGAAGATGAACGGGCAAAGGCGGAAGTGACTCTGAAAGACCTGGTTTTAGGGGAGCGCTTGTCCGCCGATATCTCCGACAATGAAGAATGGCGCAGCGGCGCGCAAGCGCAAGTATCGATTTCCAGGACCGGCCTTGTGGAGGGCGTTCAAAAAATGCTCATGGCGTCAGACGCCTTTAAGGGTGAGGGGTAAAACTCATGTCTGGCAGTTCCACGCCCGTATATAAGTCTGAAATGTTGGCGGCGCTCGACGCGCAAGCCATATTGATGAAAGAATTGTTCCACAAAAAAGGGTACAGTTCAGTGGAGCCCCCTGTTCTTCAGTCCGCGGAAGTTTTTCTCAATCTATCCGGCGAGGATATCAGGCGGCGGATCTATGTCTTTAACGATCCGGGAGGAGAAGAGCTGTGCCTCAGACCGGATCTCACCATCCCGACATGCGCCATGTATTTGAAAAACAACCCGCAAGCCAAAGGCGGCGCCAAGCTTTGCTATAATGGGACCGCGTTTCGCTATCAGCCATTGGACGGCGCGCGGCCATCGGAATTTCTTCAGGCCGGCGTTGAATCGCTGGGCGCCCGCGACCGGGAAAAGGCCGATGCGCAGGTGATCGGCCTTGCGGTGGAGGCGTGCCAAGGGGCGGGGCTTCAGGGCTATGAAATGAAAATTGGCGATGTCGGTCTGTTTTTCGCACTGATCAATGCACTTGATATTCCGGAACTGTGGCGCGCGCGCCTCAAGCGCTATATCTGGCGGCCATCTGAATTTGAAGCGCTGTTGGCGCGTCTTTCGGGCAAACAAAGCAGAGCCGCCACTGGGCCGGGCAAGGGGTTGCTGACTGCCTTAAGTCAATTGGACGAAGATCAGGCCCGCGCGGCGTTGGATGACGTCTTGGCGTTGGCCCGGATTGCGCCTGTCGGCGTTCGCAGCGCCGAAGACATTGCGGAGCGCCTCTTAGCGCAAGCCTCTGAAGCGCGCATGGCGGCGCTCTCTCCGAAGATTGTCAAACTTCTCAATGATTATCTGAAGGTCTCCGGCGCCCCCGCGGCGTCGCTAGCTAAAATTCAAAGCCTTATGCGAAAAGCGGGCGTGAATTTGAGTGAAGCTCTTGAGCGTTTTGAGCGCCGCCTGCAATTCATGGCGGAGCAGGGTCTGGATGTGGAGCTTTATGAGTTTGACGCCAATTTTGGCCGCAAGCTGGAATATTACACAGGGTTTGTTTTTGAAATTACTGTGCCTGCACTTGGCGAGAATGCGCAGATCGCCGGAGGCGGGCGCTACGATACGCTGCTGCGTAAACTTGGCGCGCCGCGCAACGTACCCGCAATTGGCTGCATGATACGCACCGAACGCCTTCTCATGGCGGTGAGGGGGGCGGGCGCATGAGTGCGAAACTGACCATTGCCGTTCCTTCCAAGGGGCGCATTATGGAGGGGGTGTTCACCTTTTTTGGCGATGCCGGATTGCCTGTGGTGAAACCGGGCGGCGCGCGCGATTATGTGGGCAAAATTGACAACCTCCCCAACACGGACGTTTTGTTCATGTCGTCCTCCGAGATTGCAGCGGCGCTGGATGCTGGTTCCGTGCACCTTGGCGTGACAGGCGAGGATCTGATGCAAGAATGCGCCACCGATATGTCTGCATCCATCGCGCTGATTAAGCCGTTGGAGATAGGCCAAGCAGATGTGGTGGCGGCGGTTCCCGCCGCCTGGCTCGATGTGCGCTCGATGGTGGATTTGGAAGAAGTTTCCCATGATTTTCGCGAGCGCTACCACCGTCCGCTGCGGGTGGCGACGAAATATCTGGCCCTGACGCGGCGGTTCTTTGCGCAAAACGGGTTAAGCGATTACCGGATTGTCGAGAGCGCCGGCGCAACGGAAGGAGCGCCCGCGGCGGGAACGGCGGATATCATCGTCGACATCACTACCAGCGGCGCCACGCTGAAAGCCAACAACCTCAAAATATTGGAGGGCGGCGTGATTCTGAAATCCCAGGCGCACTTGGCCGCGTCGCT
>JAJFIM010000134.1 GCA_021774995.1 Alphaproteobacteria bacterium
ATGGCGTAATCCCGATACCCATTTTCCCGCCGGTCGGCCCTGACCAGGCCGATCTCCTCGTAATAGCGGATTGTCTTTTTTGGCAGATCCGAGCGTTTTGAGGCTTCGCCAATATTCATATTTTCCTCCAGCTAGGGCGCCAGACGCGGCTAGTGCGCTGCGCCCTAGGTTCCAGCAACAGTAAGGTTTCTCGTGTTTCTAACACGAAAAAGGCCGCCAGATCCAGTAAAGCGCCGCGTCCGGCAAACATCTGAAGCGTTCTGGAATAGGTACACGTGAGGGTGGGGGCATTCAGAATATTTCAATTAAATGCAGTTAAGGTTTCTTGCCTGCGGGTGTCGGAGCCGCGTCATTGAGGGACAGACAAATAGAATGTTCGCCGATTCGATCACATCCTTTCTCGGATTAAAGGTTTCGGACCAACGCGCGTTGTTCCATCAGATGCTGCGCGCTGAGCAGATGCAGCTTCTCGTCCGCTCCATGCCCATTTTAAGCACGCTGAACCTGGTGATCTCCACGTTCATGCTGGCGACGTTCTGGGCGTGGATATCCAAGCCGATTTTGCTTGTCTGGTACGCTTTTGCCGTGCTCACTTCCTGGACGCAATACAGCGTCTGGCGAAAATATCGCCACAAAACGCCGCCCCGCAAAATTAAAGAGAAGACCTATCAAAAATCTATTTTCTTTTCTCTGCTCTATGGAATTATTCGGGGTAGCGGCGGGATTTTATTGTTTGTTCCGGAATCTTTTGCGCATCAGGTTTTTTTGGCTCTCATGATGACCACGATGGCGGGCGGCGCCGCTGCGACTCTGGCGCCCCTGCCGGCGGTGCGCAATGTTTACATATTCGCCGTCATGGCGCCTTTGACGGTTATGTTCTTTTTGTACGTTGATTACGAACAATTCATGATGGGTATTACCTTAATTATTCTAACTTCAGCGACCCAGTTCTTTGCGCGACCGTCTCATGAACGTTTTCTCGACCTTGTTTTAACGAAGACTGAATTAGATCATACGCAAAGAAATTTGCTTGACGCCATTGAAAGCAGTTCTGAAGCTTTTGCACTGTTTGATTCGTCAGGCAAACCAATGGTTGTTAACAGTCGGTACAGAGACTTATTCGGGCCTGCCCATGGCCATGCGCCGGTGATTCCCTTGGAAGAAAAAATACACCAGCTCGATGATGGCAAATGGGTGAAAAGCACGCACCGGCGCACCTCTACCGGGGGCGTGGTGAGTGTGCATGCGGATATTACCGATCTGAAAGATCGCGAGAAAGATTTGCAGCAAGCCCGCGACCTTGCGGAAAGCGCTAATCAGACAAAGTCTGAATTTCTCGCCTTGATGAGTCATGAATTGCGCACGCCTCTTAACGCCATTATCGGGTTTTCCGATATGTTGAAATCCAGCCAAATCGGCGCGGCGCTGGATGCGGAAAAAACAACCGAATATACCGAATATATTCATCAAAGCGGCATTCACCTCCACAATCTCATCAATGACATTCTCGATCTATCGAAGATTGAAGCCGGTCGCTATCAACTCTTTGAAGAAGAAGTGGATTTGGTTGAACTCGTGGGAAATGTTTGCGGGTTGATGGCCCCGGTTGCCGATGAAGGATATATTACGCTTATCAATGAAGTGGGTGATGCGGCGCCCAGATTGTTTATCGACGAGCGGGCTGTCCGTCAGATGCTTATTAATCTTTTGTCGAACGCCATCAAATTCACCGAACCGGGGGGCTGCGTTACTGTGCGCGCTTACGGCGCAGATTCAGAATTTATCATTGCGCTTGAAGATACGGGAATCGGAATAGCACGTGAAGATTTGGATGCGGTGATGGAGCCATTCCGGCAAGTGGAAAGCCATTTAAACCGTAAAATACAAGGCACGGGACTGGGAATTCCTCTGGTCTGCCGGTTGGCGAAGCTCCATGACGGTTTTCTCACATTGGAGAGTGAGTTGGGCGTGGGGACGCACGCAAAACTTCATTTCCATTTGGACAGGGTGATCGCATCAGAGGCGCCCTTGTCCCAATCGTTATGATGTTTTTCGTCAGCGCGCCTTGCGCGAAATATGCTTAACGCTAAATTTAAAACTTTACGGGATCATGTTTGGCGCGGTTCACGCGGGCGGGCGCCGCTTTTTTGGCGCCGCTCATCAAGTGCTAAGGAGGGGGAGATATGCGCGTACTCAGCATCCTGTCTCGCAAAGGGGGCGCAGGCAAAACAACGTTGACATTGCACTTGGCGGTGGCGGCGCAGCAAGCGGGATTGCGCGTACTTGTTATGGACGTCGATCCGCAAGCCAGCGCCGTTTCATGGTATGAGAAACGCGAGACCGAAACGCCTCTTTTTATCAAAGCCGGTATCTCAAACATTGCCCAGGCCCTGCGGGCTAGCGGCGAGTATGGAATAGATTTGGTGTTGATTGACACACCTCCGCACACACAACAAGTCGCCGGCGCGGTGGCGCAGGAATCGGACCTGGTGCTCATTCCCACGCGGCCCAGCATACTGGATCTTGAAGCGATTGGCGGTACGGTGGATATCGTGAAGGCGGTGCGCCGTCCCGCTTTGATTGTTTTGAATGCGTGCCCGGCCCGCTCCCCGGTTACGCAAGAAGCCCGCGAGGCGCTTGGCGGGTATGGCATGCCGGTTGCGCCTATGACAATAGGCAACCGGGTTGCTTTTCAGCATGCGTTGAATTCCGGACACGCCGTCAGCGAGTTTGACCCTTCCAGCAAGGCTAGCGCTGAATTGACGGAATTATGGCAGTGGATTTCCTGGACTTTGAGGTTGAGTGATGAATATAAAAAGGCCGTTGCTTAGCGAGATCACGCTGAATAAATCAACACCTTCTGAATCTGTAATACGCGTTCAGCCCAACGATGAAGGCCAGGCGAACGTCAAGGCTTTAAGCATACGCGTGCGCGAAGACGCCTGGCGGCAATTGCGGGAGCTGGCCCTTCGCGAAACGTCATCCTCTCAGAGAATTACAGCTCAAAGTTTGATCGTCGAAGCGTTGAATATGCTTTTTAAAGACAGGCAATTGCCTGAAATCGCGGTTGCGCCGCCGCTGGGCTCCGCTTCCCGTAAGCGGTAGCGTTGAACAGCGCCTGACAAAATTTCATGCGGCATTTTTCAAGACTTCAGTCCTGCGACTCTGCTTGTTTTAGCAGGCGCTGGTAAGCGTCATTAACGCGCGCCATGATGTCCGTGGCGTATGAAATGATTTCATCGGGCAGCTCAAGCGCGGTGAGGCGATCAGGGTGAAACGCCCGCACTTTGGCGTGATAGGCTTCTTTGATTTTTTCGAGGGGGGCGTCTTTTGGAAGGTTAAGAATATCATGTGGGTCAAGATAGGCGTTTTCTAAACCTATCTTTTCCTTTGGCGCCACTTGGGACATGGCGTCCTTTGTGACAAAAATAATTTCTCCATCCATGGTTTCAAAGGGCAGAAATTGTTTGTCGTCGTTTAGCAGGTCGCTTAAGCGTTCGTCTTGCGAACAATAGACATGCCCATTGAGCACGGATCCGTCTTTCAACCTAATCGTGGTGCGCGTCTTGGTTTTGGAGCGTATTTTTCCGCCTGCCAACATACGCCTGATTTTCCGCCTTCTGTCGGTTTTACAACATGGGGTGCCCGCAAAGACCAGACATAATAAGCGATCAAGGGTTGGCGAATTGTTAAGTTTTGTTGTTTGCGAAGGCCAAAATGCGTGATGCGAGCTCCAAAGGTTGGTCATCTATGATGGAAAATCCCGCTTTCAAGAGCGCGTGGGGCTGGCCTTGCGTTCCCGGCATCTGTTCAAAAAATGGCTCCGGCCCCATGGCGGTTTTGGCCGTCATCTCGCTGAACAGGGTCAGCACCGGTTTCTTCCAGGTTTTGAGCTTCTCCCACGCGGCCCGGTTGGCGGCCACAGGAGGGTCTTGCGGCGTGGTGGGCAGGATCATGGGAAAGCGGCGTGGGCCGGTCTTATAGCTTTCATCCGGGTACGGCGCATCATAGGCGGCGATGATTTCAGGGCTAAGTTTATTGATCGTTCCCTGATTGACCATTTTCCCCATGGGAAATTCCGGCGCGCTGAGAACCCGCTCGCGAAATTTGAGAAACCACTCCATGCCGCCTTGATCCGCCATGGGCAATTGCGTGTTGCTCAACACCAGACGGTCAAACAATTCCGGCGTTTCCCCCGCTATTCTCAAGCCAAAATAACCGCCCCAATCATACATGAAGGCGGTGACATTTTTTAACTGCATGGATTGCAGAAAAGCGCGCAACCAATCCACATGGGTCTGGAAGCTGTAGTCTTCTTCCCGCTTTAATTTGTCGGAACGCCCAAAACCAATATAATCGGGCGCAATCACCCGGTAGCCCGCGCTGGTGAAAATGGGAATCATCGTGCGGTAGCTATAGGCCCAGGCGCCCTGACCATGCAGAAGAAGAATCACATCCCCTCCCCGGTCCCCCTCATCAATATAATGCATGCGCAAAGGACCCATATCGCTTGGGACATCCATATAGTGGGGGGCGAAATTATAGTCCGCCAAATTGGCGAATCTTTCATCGGGCGTGCGCAGGACATCGGCGGTTTTTTTCTCTTCCGCGCAGCCGCTTAAAACTGCGGCCATAGATCCCAGCGCGGCCCATGCGCCGATCCCGGTGGCCACGGCGCGCCGTGATGGCGCGCTGCGCGCGAGAAGATGAGTGGTGGGAGCGTCATGTTTCCGTTTAATCATGTGAGTCACTTCTGTCCTTTTTGCCTTGGCTGCTTGCGGCGCCGGAACACTGAGTATACGCGGCGTGTGAGGTGCGACACTAGGGGCGGGCCTTTAAAAGAACGGCTGATTTTTTCATGTGTGCTATAGAGCGGGCGCACTGTGACGGGTGTGACCAGTCCGGGATTACAGCGCCGCTTCAATCTGATCCAGAATATGGCGCGTTGCGGCGCGGCGGTCAGCGGTTTTGATGATTTCGCGTCCCACGACAAGATAATCCGCCCCGGCGCGGATCGCGTCCCCCGGGGTGGTCACGCGTTTTTGGTCATTGCGGTCAATGCCCGCTGAACGAATGCCCGGCGTGACGATGAGAAAGTCCCGGCCCAGTTCGGCGCGCAGCCGGGCCGCTTCCGCCGCCGATGCGATGACGCCGTCACAGCCCGCCTCAAGGGCGATCTTTGCCCGCGCCAGCACCAGATCCGCAACTGAGCCGTCATAGCCCATCTCTTTCAAGCTTGCTTCATCCATACTGGTCAGCACGGTGACGCTCAGAATTTTAAGATCCGAATCGCCTTTTCCCAAAGCGGCGCTGCGCGCGATGGCGCGGTCGCCATGAATGGTGAGAAAAGCGGCGCCAATATTTTGAACGCTTGCCACCGCGTTCTGCACTGTCTGGCCGATGTCATAGAATTTAAAATCGAGAAAGACTTTCTTGCCGCGTGCGATCAGTTCGCGCGCCAACTCAATGCCGCCGACGGGGAAGAGTTGCAGCCCAATTTTGTAAAACGCCGCCTCATCGCCTAAATCTTCTGTAATGCGCCGCGCTTCATCCGCTGATGGGACGTCTAGCGCGATAATCAGCCGGTCTTTTGCGTTAAGCTCTGTGGGGTGCGGCATGTGATTTGAGCCCTTCGCGTTTAGTTGTTTGCTTTGCTGTTGCGGAATTTTGAGAATTGCCGGGCGGTCAGAAACAGCGCCAGGCGGCGCGGCGCCAATTTAGCCGCGGCGGCGATGATCTTGTTGACCGCGCCCGTTACGCAGACGGGCTGGTTTTTCATCAATGCGTCATAGCCCTGCCGCGCGACGGTGGGCGCGTCCAGCCACATATATTTCGGCAGTTTGTTCATGGCTTGCCGGGTATTTGTAACGTCATGAAATTCGGACCAGGTGAAGCCGGGGCATAAAGCAGAGACATAGACGCCCGTGCCTGCGGTTTCGGCCCGGACGGTTTGCGAGAACTGGATGAGGAAGGATTTGGCGCCCGCATAGAGGCTCTGGCCGGGCGAGGAGGGCACAAGACCGTTCAGCGAGGCGACATTTAAGACCCGCCCATAGCCTCTTTCGATCATGCCCGGCAGGAACAGCCGGGTGAGATGCGCCGGCGCGGTCATCAAAACCTGGATGAAATCAGCCTGCGCGCGCCACGGCGCGTTGGCGAAATAGCCAGGCACGCCATAACCCGCATTGTTGACCAGCGCATCGACGGGCAGTCCCTGCGCGGAGATTTCATCATAGAGGCGTTGGGGTGCGGCCACGTCGGAAAGGTCCGCCGTGATGAGGGTCGATTCGGTTCCGAATCGTTTTTTCAGATCTTGGGCCAAAGCGACTAGCCTGTCTTCGCGCCGGGCGGTGAGGATCAAATTGAAGCCCTGTTCGGCGAAAACTTGCGCCAAAGCCAGGCCGATGCCGGCCGAAGCGCCGGTAATCAACGCGGTGCGCGGGGGGGCTGTGGTCATGGGTTTCAAATCCTGGTTGTGCGGCGCCTGTCAAATGCCATGGCCGCATCATAAGGGTTCCAAGCCCCCTGTCACCCCGCCGCGTGGATCCGCGTTTCCCGGATTTAATCCAGGACCCAGGGCCATCAAGCAACGCCATAATCATACGAGCCCTCATAGTCATTCCCACGAAAGTTGGAATCCACGGCGGCTCGGTAGAGAATCATTTTCTAGACGCCTTGATCAGGCGTGCGCTGGACCCCGCGGTTAATCTGCGGGGTGACAAACCAGAGGGGCGGGGATGAGACGGCTCCTTTTTGGACGACCTACTCAAGCACGCAGCTTGCTTGGGACATCCATTGTGTGAGTTTATCGGCCATGGCTTGGGTGAGGGCTTGGTAGAGTGCGCGGCTGCGCCGCCAGGAATCGCATGTTGCGCCGTGATCTTCTTGCGCATTGTAGATCTTTCCCAGATTGAGATGTTGCGCGGCCATGCCCTCCCGGTCGTCGATCTGTTGATACAGCGCGAGAGATTTGCGGAAAAAGATTTCAGCCTTCTCGACTTTGTCCGTATTGGTGTAAAGTGTCCCGAGCGCGCTGAATTGCGCGGCCATGCCCTGAGTGTTTCCGGTTGCCTCAAAGAGGCTCAGCGCCGCGCGGTAATGGTCTTCGGCTTTTTTCGGCGCGCCGCGCGCTTTTTCCACATTGCCCAGCGCGTGATATTGCCGGGCCAGCCCGTCATCGTTATTCAAGTCGTCAAACAGATGCATTGCTTGATGTAGGTAGTTTTCCGCTTCGCCGTCATTGCCTTGCTCGTGCGCCAATACGCCAAGAGAACTATACGCGTTGGCCATGCCAAAGGCGTAATCGCTTTTCTGATACAGATCGAGGGTTCTCAAAAAGTAATCGCGCGCGCTGTCCCAATCGCTTTCTTCAAGGGCCAGAGCGCCAAGATTCTCCAGAGAGGAGACGTTGATGTCGTCGTCGCCAATCTCGGTGGCGAGGGCCAGGGATTTCTCCAAATAATTTTTCGCCACACTATGGTAAGCGAGTTTCATATAGAACAGGCCAAGATGATTGTTCGCGATGGCAATGTTCTTCTTATCGCTCGCGCGGATGCTTAAAGCCAACATTTGTTTATAGGCGTTTTCGGCGTCAGGCTTATTACCGGTATGATCGAATAGGTGGCCCAACACATTCCAGCCTTCCGGATTTTCCGGGTCCAGATCAATGGCTTTTTGATAAGCGTTCAGCGCTTTGTCTGTGTCATTTAAAAATGCAACGGCGCCCAGATCGCGGTGTGTGCGGGCCGCCTGCTTTTGCGTAAGGGGGTCGGCCTCGCGTGAAAGAGCCAGGGTTTCCAAAGCCATGAGGGCAGCGCTCAGATTTCCCCGATCAAAATCTTTTATGGCGTCTTTTCGGCCAAGATCCGAAAGAGTGGTCAACGCCGCGATGAGTTTGCTGCGCTCAGGCGCGGGTTTGTCTTGAGTTATATTAGCGGCAATGCGCTTGTCGGCAATACGGGCTATTTCAGTGTGCGACAGGGGAGCGGAGGTGATCAGCAGAAAAACGCCTAAAGCCAGAACCACTCCCGCGCCTATGAGGATCGCGATCACGCGCCCGCCCGGCGCCGCGCCGCTTATCCAGGACCACATTGCGGAAGGGGTGGTATTCCAGCGGCCAGGCATCATGAAATCCCTTTTCTTTTCATTCTTTCCGGTTTTGTCTATTTTCTATGAGGTCATCGACGACGCCCGGATCGGCCAGCGTTGAGGTGTCGCCTAAATTACCAAAATCATCCTCGGCGATTTTACGTAAAATCCGGCGCATGATTTTGCCCGAGCGGGTTTTGGGCAGGCCCGGCGCCCATTGAATGAGATCGGGCGCAGCGATGGGGCCGATGTCTTTGCGCACCCATTGCACGAGCTCTTTGCGTAATTCTTCCCTTGGCGCCTCACCGGCTTTCAGGGTCACATAAGCGTAAATGCCTTGGCCTTTGATGTCGTGCGGATAGCCGACAACGGCGGCTTCGGACACGGCGCTGTGTTCAACGAGCGATGATTCCACTTCCGCCGTGCCCATGCGGTGGCCTGACACATTGATGACGTCATCTACCCGGCCGGTGATCCAGTAATAGCCGTCGGCATCCCGGCGGCACCCGTCGCCGGTATAAAACTTGCCGGGGTAAGCGGTAAAATACGTGTCGATAAACCGTTGCCGGTCGCCAAAGACGCCGCGCATTTGCCCCGGCCATGATGAGGCGATCACAAGGTTGCCTGACGCTTCGCCTTCCAGCACAGCGCCCTCGGAATCCAGCAATTGGGGCTGCACGCCAAAGAAGGGCCGCGTTGCCGAGCCGGGTTTCAGCTTCGTGGCGCCGGGCAAGGGAGTGATCATAATACCGCCTGTTTCCGTTTGCCACCAGGTGTCGACGATCGGGCATTTCTTGCCGCCCACCACATCGTAATACCAAAGCCAGGCCTCCGGGTTGATGGGCTCGCCCACGCTGCCCAGTAACCTTAAAGACGACCGGTCGGTTTTGGTGACGGGCCCGTCTCCGTCGCGCATCAAAGCGCGGATGGCGGTGGGGGCGGTGTAAAAAATATTCACTTTGTGTTTGTCCACCACTTCCCAAAAGCGCGAGACGGTGGGGTAATTGGGCACGCCTTCAAACATCAGCGTGGTGGCGCCGTTGGCCAGAGGGCCGTAGAGTATATAAGAATGCCCGGTCACCCAGCCGACATCCGCCGTGCACCAATAAATATCGCCGTCATGATAATCGAAAACATATTTATGGGTGAGGGCGGCATAGACCATATAGCCGCCCGTGGTGTGCAGCACGCCTTTGGGCTTTCCGGTGGAGCCTGACGTGTACAGAATAAAAAGCGGATCTTCCGCGTTCATTTCTTCCGGCGGACAATCGGAAGAGGCTTTCGCCATTTCTTCTTCCCACCAAACGTCCCGTCCCGGCTCCATGTGAACGGCGCTCCCGGTGCGCTTGGCCACGATCACTTTTTTAACGTGTCCACACTTCGCGACGGCGGCGTCGGTATTGGCTTTGAGGGGGATGGTTTTGCCGCCGCGCAGGCCTTCATCCGCCGTGATCACAAAATCGGATTTGCAGTCATTGATGCGTCCCGCCAGGGCGTCAGGCGAAAACCCGCCAAAGACCACCGAGTGCACTGCGCCAATCCGGGCGCACGCCAAGATGGCGTAAGCCGCCTCCGGGATCATCGGCATGTAAATCGTTACTCTGTCACCCTTTTTAACGCCTTGATTTTTCAGCACATTACCGAACTTCGCGACCTGCTCATAAAGCGCGTTATAGGTGATGTGCGCGTCGTCCGCCGGGTCGTCGCCTTCCCAGATGATGGCGGTTTGACGCCCTCGCGCCTCCAAATGCCGGTCAATGCAATTGGCGCAGGCGTTCAAATAGCCGTCCTCGAACCATTTGATGCTGATCTCACCGGGGCCGAAATTCGTATTCTTGACCTTGCTAAAAGGTTTGATCCAGTCGAGGCATGCGGCTTGCGCGCCCCAAAACGCATCCGGGTCGTTCACGCTAGCGTCATACATTTTGAGATAGGCGGCGTTATCGGCGTGCGCGCGGGCGGCCCAGGCGTCGCTTACCGGAAAAATATGGTTGTCTGTCATGAAGGCGAGAATCTCTTGAAATTGCGCAAGGTTACGGATGGCGGGCATTATGGGCGAGGCGCGGGCGCGGGACAAGGCGGATCTCGCACGGTCCTCTTTTCCGGTTGGCGATAAAAAGGCGGGATTTCACGCCACCAGAACGGCGCCGTTGGTGATTGTAACGTCAATCGGCGCGAGATTGCGGCCTTTGCAGGGGCCATGGACGCACAGGCCGTCCAAAATCTGGAATTGCGCGCCGTGGGTGGCGCACAGGATGCGCTTTTTGTCGGCGGTGAGAAAACGATCGGGCAAAAATTCCAGCGGCGTTCCCATGTGAGGACAGGCGTTGACATAGCCGCGGATCTCAGGCCCGGCGCGCACGAGAAACATGTCGAAGCGATGCGCGTCTTCGCCAAACACAAAACCCTTGGCGCCC
>JAJFIM010000135.1 GCA_021774995.1 Alphaproteobacteria bacterium
GGAATACCCGCCTCAAAAGAATCATCGCCTCGAACGATAGCTTCATAAACTTTCGTCCGGCCCGCAACGTCATCTGATTTCACAGTCAGCATTTCTTGCAGCGTGTAAGCAGCGCCATACGCCTCCAGCGCCCAAACCTCCATCTCGCCAAACCGCTGACCGCCAAACTGCGCCTTACCGCCCAGCGGTTGCTGTGTCACCAATGAATAAGGACCAATGGAACGCGCATGAATTTTATCGTCAACCAGATGGTGGAGCTTCAACATATAGATGTACCCCACGGTGACAGGCCGGGCAAACTGTTCTCCAGTCATCCCATCACATAAAGTGACCTGCCCGGAATGGTCCAAACCCGCCGCCTCAAGCATTTCCACAATGTCCACTTCATGCGCCCCGTCAAACACTGGGGTCGCAATCGGCAGGCCCGATGCAATATTGCTGGATAACTCCACGAGTTGAGATTCTTCCGCTTCCTTGATTTGCGGAAGATCTCCATAAACATTTTTGAGCGCCGTACGCAGTTCAGCTGCTTTATTTGATCGCTGATATACCTCCAATGCGGCGGACACCTGCTTGCCAATCCCCGCACAGGCCCATCCCAAATGAGTCTCAAGAATCTGCCCGACATTCATGCGGCTGGGGACGCCTAGGGGATTCAATACGATATCCACGGGCGTTCCGTCGTCGAGATAGGGCATATCTTCCATGGGAACGATTTTTGAAATCACGCCTTTGTTTCCGTGGCGGCCGGCCATTTTATCGCCGGGCTGAAGTTTGCGCTTCACCGCGACAAAAACCTTGGCCATTTTCATGACGCCCGGCATCAATTCATCGCCGCGTTGCAGCTTGTCCACTTTGTCTTCAAAGCGGCGCTGCAAGCGATCCTTGCCTTCGTCATATTGCTTCTTGAGAGCTTCAACTTCCGCCATCGCCTTTTCGTTTTTCAGCCCAATCTGCCACCACTGCCCTTTGCTCAGATCACCCAGAACGGCTTGCGTGATCTTGGTGTCTGCATCGAGATTCTTCGGTCCGCTCGCAGCGATATTTCCAAGAAGCAGTTTCTCAAGACGAGCAAAAATATTACGGTCCAGAATGGCCAACTCGTCATCGCGGTCTTTAGCAAGAAGCTCAATTTCCTCGCGTTCGATCGCCATCGCGCGTTCGTCTTTGTCAATGCCGTGGCGATTAAACACGCGCACTTCAACAACTTTTCCTGAAACGCCCGGCGGCAGTTTGAGTGAAGAATCACGAACGTCCGACGCCTTTTCCCCAAAAATCGCCCGCAGCAATTTTTCTTCCGGCGTCATAGGAGATTCACCCTTGGGCGTAATCTTGCCCACAAGAATGTCGCCCGGATTTACTTCAGCTCCGATATAAACAATCCCCGTCTCATCGAGAGAGCGCAGCGCTTCATCGCCGACACTGGGAATCTCGCGGGTAATTTCTTCCGGCCCGAGCTTGGTGTCGCGCGCCATAACTTCGAATTCTTCGATATGGATCGATGTGAAGACGTCATCGCGCACAATGCGTTCGGAAATCAGGATCGAATCTTCAAAATTATAACCGTTCCAAGGCATGAACGCGACCAGCACATTACGCCCCAGAGCCAGATCGCCAAGATCGGTGGATGGACCGTCAGCAATAATCTCGCCTTCTTGAATCCGCTCGCCAATTTTCACCAATGGCCGCTGGTTAATGCAGGTATTCTGGTTCGAACGCTGAAACTTCAGAAGATTGTATATATCAACGCCAGATTTGGAGGCGTCGCTTTCTTCGGTTGCGCGAATCACAATCCGCGTCGCATCCACCTGATCAACGACGCCGGGTCGCCGGGCCGCTATGGCCGCGCCGGAATCCCGCGCGACAACAGCTTCCATACCGGTGCCGACCAAGGGTGCTTCGGCTTTGACAAGGGGCACAGCCTGGCGCTGCATGTTGGATCCCATCAGCGCGCGGTTGGCGTCGTCATTTTCCAAGAAGGGAATGAGCGCCGCCGCCACGGACACCAATTGCTTGGGGGAAACATCTATAAAGTCCACCTCTTCAGGCGGCACCATTTGAAAATCGCCCGAAACGCGGCACGAGACCAGATCGTCCGTAAACTTATTGTCCTTGCCAATGCCCACACTCGCTTGAGCAATGGTGTATTTCGCTTCTTCCATCGCAGAAAGGTAGACAATATCATTGGTCACCTTGCTGTTTTTGACACGGCGGTAGGGCGCTTCGATAAATCCGTATTTATTAACGCGCGCATGGGTCGCCAGAGAATTGATGAGGCCGATATTCGGTCCTTCGGGGGTCTCGATGGGGCAGATCCGCCCATAATGCGTGGGATGCACATCGCGCACCTCAAAACCGGCGCGCTCGCGCGTCAAGCCGCCCGGCCCCAAAGCCGACAAGCGTCTTTTATGCGTAATCTCAGAGAGCGGATTGGTTTGGTCCATGAATTGACTGAGCTGAGAGGAGCCAAAAAATTCCCTAACAGCCGCCGCAGCCGGTTTGGCGTTGATCAAATCATGCGGCATCACAGTGTCAATATCGACAGAACTCATCCGTTCTTTGATCGCCCGCTCCATACGCAACAAGCCGATGCGATACTGATTTTCCATCAATTCGCCAACAGAGCGAACCCGGCGATTGCCAAGGTGATCGATATCGTCAATTTCACCTTTGCCATCTCTTAAATCGACGAGGGTTTTTACCACAGAAAGAATATCTTCTTTCCGAAGCACCCTAACCGTATCTTCAGCATCAAGGCTAAGCCGCAAATTCATTTTGACCCGCCCGACAGAGCTGAGGTCATAACGCTCCCGGTCAAAAAACAAGCTCTTGAACAAAGCATCAGCCGTATCAACGGTTGGCGGCTCTCCCGGACGCATCACGCGGTAAATATCGACCAGGGCGCTTTCGCGATCTTCGCTCTTATCGACCATCATGGTGTTGCGAATAAAAGCACCGACATTGACATGATCGATTGCCAGTGTCTTAATCTCCTTGACGCCGCTCTCGATCAATTCCTCGATTTTTTCCTGGGTCAATTCTTCACCGGCTTCAACATAGATCTCACCGGTTTCTTGATTGATCATATCCTGAGACACGAAGCGGCCCACCAATTCTTCATTCGTGATCCGCGTTGTCTTAAATCCTTCTTCAACTAACTTTTTAGCCGCTCTGGGCGTCACTTTACGGCCCGCTTCGATCATCACTTTGCCGTCCTTGGCGTTGACGATATCAAAAGTCGGCTTCACCCCGCGCAAACTTTCAGGCACGAAGGGCGTGATCCAGCCATCCTTGGTCAGTTTATAAACAACCTTATCGTAGAAAGTATTCAGGATTTCTTCGCCATCGAGCCCAAGTGCATAAAGCAGTGTGGTCACGGGCAATTTGCGGCGCCGATCAATACGGCAATAAACGATATCTTTGGCGTCAAATTCAAAATCAAGCCACGACCCGCGATACGGGATTACCCGGGCCGCAAAGAGCAATTTGCCGCTTGAATGGGTCTTGCCCTTGTCATGATCAAAAAACACGCCGGGGCTGCGGTGCATTTGCGATACGATCACCCGCTCCGTGCCATTGATGACAAAGGTCCCACCGATAGTCATCAGCGGCAGATCGCCCATATAGACATCTTGCTCTTTGATGTCTTTGACCGATTTGGCGCCTGTTTCTTCATCCACTTCGAATACGATCAGCCTGAGGGTTACTTTCAGCGGCGCCGCAAATGTCATGTCGCGCTGTTGGCATTCCTCGACGTCATATTTCGGATTCTCGAATTCATAACCGATATATTCCAAAATGGCCGTCTCGGTAAAATCCTTGATTGGAAAAACCGATCTAAACACGGCTTCGAGGCCGACATCGTCCCTTTCCAAGGAAGGCGTGTTGGCTTGCAGAAAATACGCATAAGAATTTTTCTGCAGCTCAATCAGATTCGGCATTTTAGCCGCATCAGCTATTTTTCCGAATGATTTGCGAATGCGTCGTTGACGGGAGTGCGGTTGCGACATGCTGGATCCTTTTTGCCTCTCACTAAAACAGGCTTTTTTCACTCTTCCCCGGTGAACCCGCACAAAGCGCTCAAGAGCGCACTGATTGGGCTGTTGCGGTCTGGCGTTGAGGCGGATCACCACCCACATTCGCCAATCCGCAATATATTTGCCCGAAGCAGCTCACATCAGCCTTTGAAGTTGACCGACCTAAGCTTCTCAAGCGACAGGCCGGTGGAAAAACATTTTCCGCCGACCCGCCATAAGCGCCACTTACTTCACATCAACAGATGCGCCCGCAGC
>JAJFIM010000136.1 GCA_021774995.1 Alphaproteobacteria bacterium
AACCGCTATCGGGTGGCAATAAGTGAATGCAAGGGGCGGTTTATAAGCGGGGCGCAACTCCAAGTCAATGCGCACTATATGGCGGATTTCCCAGTGATGGTTGTCCGTGGCTGGTCGGTTTAATCACAATGCCCCACGCCAGGTCACAAGACTGTGACAAGGGCTCGCTCTTGTCTCGCTCATGACTATACTTTTGCGCATGAGGGACGCCCCGATAGCTTGACCACGAACAAATGGAGCCTGTTGCTTTGTTTTTGATGCGCACTTTTTTTAGCAAAACCACCCTTTTCCTGGTTGCTTTGTCCATGTTTTGCACCATGGCGCTATCCGTTCACGCGGCGGAAGACTTTGAAGATCTGACGCTTTTTGATCCTGACAGCACAGCGGCCATAGATCACAGTGCGTGGGATGCAATTTTGAACGCCTATGTGACGCCAAGCTCCGATGGCGTCAATCGGTTTGATTATGGCCGGGTCACATTCGAGGACAAGCAATCTCTGGAGGGTTATGTTCATGCTCTGGAGGCCATCGACCTCAGTCGATACAATCGAAATGAGCAATTCGCTTTCTGGGCGAACCTTTACAATGCGGTTACGGTCAATCTGGTCATTGACGCTTATCCCGTCGCATCCATCCGAAAAATCAAATCTGGCGCCTTTTCATCCGGCCCTTGGTCAAAAAAGAGGATCCAAATTGGAGCGCGGGAATTATCTCTGGATGATATAGAACATAAAGTTCTGAGAAAGTATTGGCGTGATCCCCGGGTTCATTATGCCTTAAATTGCGCATCGATTGGGTGCCCCAACCTTCCGCGAAAGGCTTTTACGGGCCAGATGTTGAATGTGGCGCTTGATGCGGCGGCGCGGACTTATATCAATCATTCTCGCGGCGCCCATATAGACAAAGGCAAGCTTACCGTATCCAGCATATATCATTGGTATCGTGAAGATTTCGGGAATTCCGATCAAGGGGTTATTGATCATCTTATGCAATTTGCCCAAAGCCCTTTTGCACAAGAATTGGCTAGCATTCAAAAAATATCCAATCATGACTATGATTGGTCTCTTAACGATGTGACGACAAACTAACGAATATGGGGCAAGTCAAGTCCATGAATTTACGCAATGAAGATCAGTATGACGACGCGCCCGCCCGGACGTCCGGGTTTTCATTTTCCCGTGCGCTGCCCCTGGCGCTGTTGGCGATTGGTCTGGCGCTATTTTTTATCTTCGATCTGGATTCCTATCTCACCTTCGATACGCTGAAAACGAACCGGGATCTTTTGACCGCTTATGTTGCCCAGCAGCATCTATTCGCAGCCCTTTCATTCATTGGCGTTTATATTGTTGTTGTCGCTTTTTCTCTTCCTGGCGGGGCGGTGATGTATATTGCCGGCGGGTTTCTGTTCGGCTGGGCGGCGGCGACAATTTACATTATTGTTGGCGCCACCATCGGCGCTACAGTGTTATTCGTCGCGGCCAAAACCGCCCTTGCAGATAGTTTACGCAACCGCGCGGGCGGTATGATTCAGAAGATGGAAGACGGGTTTCGCGACAATGCGTTCAACTATCTATTGGTATTGCGATTGGTGCCGCTTTTCCCCTTCTGGCTGGTTAATCTGGTGCCGGCTCTGCTGGGGGTGAATTTGCGTACTTATATCGTAGCGACCTTCATCGGCATCCTTCCGGGCACAGCCGTATACGCCAGTGTCGGAAACGGGCTTGGCGCGTTTTTTGATCGCGGGGAGACGCCGGACCTCGGTATTATTTTTGAGCCTAGTATTTTTCTTCCCCTGATAGGTCTTGCCATTCTGGCTTTAATCCCAATCATGTACAATAAATTTACCATCTCAAAAACCTCCACCAACAAGTGAGACAAAAAGTGACCAGATTGACGGCTGATATCTGCGTGATTGGCGCAGGCTCAGGCGGGCTGTCCGTTGCAGCCGGCTCCGCTCAGATGGGGGCTAAAGTGGTTCTTGTTGAAAAGGGCAAGATGGGAGGCGATTGCTTGAATTATGGCTGTGTGCCCTCCAAAGCGCTTATCGCAGCCGGTAAACACGCTTACGCCATGTCTTCGGGGGCGGCATTTGGCGTGAAATCGCGAGAAGCAGAGATTGATCACGCAAGAGTCAAAGCGCATATTGCCGAAATCATTGAGCAGATTGAACCCAATGATTCTCAAGAGAGATTTGAACGTTTTGGCGTAACGGTAGTGCGCGCAGAGGCGCACTTTACAGGTCCGCGGGAGGTGGAGGCGGGAGATATGCGCATTCATGCGCGCCGCTTCGTAATAGCCACCGGATCGTCGGCAGGCATTCCGCCCATTTCCGGTTTGCGGGATGTTCCTTATTTTACGAATGAAACTATTTTTGAGAACACAAGTTCGCTTTCCCACCTCGTGATCATTGGAGGTGGGCCTATCGGTATGGAGATAGCTCAGGCGCATCGGCGTCTTGGCGCCGAAGTTACGGTGCTGGAGATGTTCAATGTTCTGTCAAAAGACGATCCGGAAATGGCAAATATTGTCATTCAGCAACTCCGTAATGAAGGCGTGCAAATTCATGAAAATATCAAAATTGAATCCATAAACAAAACGCAGACAGGCGTTACCCTGTCAGTCGCCAAAGAGGGCGCGCCCCAGACTATTGAGGCGTCACATATTCTGGTGGCGGCGGGCCGCAACCCTAATATTGAAGAATTGGATTTGCCCAGCGCCGATATTATCCATGACAAGCGCGGCATTAAGGTTGATTCACGATTGCGGACCAGCAATAAGCGGGTCTATGCAATTGGCGATGTGGCGGGCGGGCTGCAATTTACTCATGTGGCGAATTATCATGCAGGGGTGGTTATACGAAATGCTTTGTTCCGGATGCC
>JAJFIM010000137.1 GCA_021774995.1 Alphaproteobacteria bacterium
GCAGATCGCGCGCGTCGAAATAAAGTCCCTTCGACGTGCCGCCGCGCATTAATGTCGCCGGGATCGCTTTCAGCATGGCGGTTAATCCAGCTCCGCCTGATCGATATAAGACAGGCCCTTTTCGGCCAGTCTTTTGCGCATTTTATAAATGTCGAGGCCGAGTTCGCCCGCGGCGAGGCGTTTGCGTTTTTCTTCTTCCAGGGTTTCGCGTTCCTGCGATTTTTTCAAAACGTCAGCGGCTTGTGCGCGCGCCACCGCCACAACGCCGTCATCGTCGGCGATAATCAGGTCTCCGGGGTTAACGCGCGCGCCCGCGCACACAATGGGAACGTTGACGCTGCCAAGCGTCTCTTTGACCGTGCCTTGCGCGGAGACGCATTTCGACCATACCGGAAAACCCATGGAGGTGAGATCTTTGACGTCGCGCACGCCCGCGTCGATCACGAGGCCCTTAACGCCGCGCGCCATCAGGCTTGTCGCCAGGAGGTCGCCGAAATAACCGGCGTCTGAAAAAGACGTCGGAGCCAGCACCAGAATGTCGCCCGCCCGGCACTGTTCGACCGCTACATGGATCATCCAGTTATCGCACGGGGGCGCGGAAATCGTCACTGCAATTCCCGCCACATGGGCGCCGGGATAGATCGGCGTGATATTGGGCGCCAATAGGCCCTTTCCGCCTTGCGCTTCATGCACGGTTGCGACGCCGATTTTTTCTGCGGCAAAAGCGTTAACAATGCTTTTTTCCACGCGTTGAATATTGGTGACGACGACGCTTTGTGAGGCATTCATGGGCAAGGTCTCGATTGTTGAGTGATGTGACCCATTTTCCAGAGATTCCGGCCAAAACGCCAATCAAAAAGCGGGTTATTCCATAAGAAAATGAGAGGGCGGATTTGGGGCCTCCGACGCGAATAATCAGAGTGGAATAGGCCGTTTATTGAGGGATAGATCCCCAGTTGCTAGCATGAAGGCGACTTTCAGCGCTGGGATGGAAAAAAATTACTTAACATTCCCAAATTCCGCCCAGGGGTCGTCTTAAAGACGGTGAGGTATGCGCTGCGATGACTGAGGCGAAATTAGAAAAGGTGAGATCTCTTGCGCGCGCATCGGCGCGCGGCGACGCCGTGGTTAACCTTGAACTTATCGAACTCGATAAAAGCGAGGCCGCCAAAGAGGGCGGCGTGTCTTGTGATGGCGGTGGATTATCGCTTGGGGCCGGAACATAAATTTCCCGCCGCAATTGAAGACGCCGCAGCGGCGGTGAGGTGGGCGGCGGCCAATGCGCGGGATCTGGGCGCCGATCTTCTGCGGCTTGCCGTCGGCGGCGACAGCGCGGGCGGCAATCTTGCCGCGGTCGCCGCATTGGACGCTCAGGGACATGGAGGGCCGGATATTTGTTTTCAACTTCTGATCTATCCGGCAACCGATATGACCGCATCCTTTCCCTCTCATGCGGCTTTTGGCGCGGGCTATCGCCTTACGCGGCCTCTTATTGCGTGGTCCTTGGTCAATTATTTGCGCGATGGGCGCGACATGCTTGACCCAAGAGCCTCGCCGCTTTTTGCCGATGATTTTTCAGGCCTGCCCCCGGCTTTTATTCTCACCGCAGGTTTTGATCCCTTGCGAGACGAAGGCAAAGCTTATGCTGACAAATTGGCGCATGCCGGCGTGACCGTGCGCTATCAATGTTACGAAACCATGATCCATGGTTTTATCGGCATGACGGGCGTTCTTGATGGCGCTGGAAACGCACTTGGCGATGCGGCGTCGGCTTTAAGCGCGGCGTTCAAATAGGCTGTTCAGGCGCCATTATTGCTATGATCTGATATTTGGTGATAGCGTCGGCCGGTCGCCGCCCTTCGCGGCGCAAGATACAACCTCACAGGTGACGGCGCATCTCGGTCCGGAATTCCATCTCATCTTCTCCTGCGTCGCCTTGGCCCATTGCCTTTCTGGCTATGGGGATATTAGCGGCAACCAATGGCATAACCGTCACGGGATTAACGGTGTTCGACGAATCTCTGATCGCGGAGTTTGGCTGGTCGCGCACGGCACTTAAAGCACGCGACGCGGTGAGCTTTTGGAGCGCGGCTCTTTTTATGCCGCTTGCGGGTTACGCCATTGACCGGTTCGGCGTGAAGCCGTGCATGGTCGTAGGCTTGTTTCTTCTCAGCTGCGGGTTGTTTGCCTATTCCATGGTGCGCTCTCTCAGCGATATTTATATGCTGCACGGCCTCCTTGCGTTTTCCATCAGTCTTGCGGGCAGCGTGGCCGCGGTGATTTTAGTGTCGCGCCATTTCACGAAAAGGCGCGGTCTTGCCGTCGGCATCGCTTTGGCGGGGACCAGTCTGGGCGGCATCATTTTTACGCAAGTAAACGCCTATATGCTGGTGAAAACAGGGTGGCGCGGCGCCTTTCAGGTGGAGGCGATGATACCGCTGGCGTTAATCCTGGCTGTTATTTTGATGGTGACCAAAGGCGGGCCGGCAAGAGACAGTGATGAGCTTGCGCCAGAAGACCGCGGCATGGAGGTGAGGGATGCTTTAAGAACGTCTGCGTTTTGGGCCATCGCAGTGTCGGGCTTCATTACCTATGGATCTATCTTAGGCATAATTTCCAATTTGTATTTATTCATGCGTGATTTGGGCGTTACCGAATCCATGGCCGCCACGGCCCTCTCCACGCTCTTTGCAGTGGCTTTAGCCGGTAATTTTTTATCCGGTTTTATGTCAGACTATGTCAGTCCCTACAGGCTTTTTTTTATCGATATGGTTGTGATGGCATTGGGCGTGGCCGCGATGTCTTCAATGCAGCTCCCTCTCGTTTGGCTCGGCATCGTCTTAGTGGGGCTCGGGTGGGGCGGTATGTACACCCTTTATAATTATCTTGTCATCAAATCGTTTGGCTTACAGGCGGTGGGCCGTATTGGCGGCGCCGTGAGCGTGATGGAAAGCATCGGCGCCGGAGCGGGTCCGATGGCGGCCGCCTATGTGTTTGACGCCACGGGTTCATATTCGGGGGCGTTTGTCGGCATATTCGCCGCTCTTCTTATCGCTCTTGTTCTTGCGCGCTGGGTGCGGCCTTTGAAAGGCTAAGAGGAGCCTTCTAGGAATTATCTTTGTCAAGATCGTTTGCGATCTGTCGGATAATATCCCACGCGTCGATGACATCCTGTTCGGTTGTGTAGGTTTGTCCGACTTGAAAACGAATGACGTAATTCCCCTCATGGAGGGTTTGCGTGAGGTAAAGGCGCCCATCGTCATTGATCGCTTGGATTAAGTTTTCATTGAGGGCGTCGAGGTCACAGGCTCCGTGCGGAGCGTAGCGGAAGGTCAGAAGCGACAAAAAGGGCGGGGTGACGAGTTCAAAGTTTTCGTCTTTTTCAATTTTTACGCTCAAGTCCCGCGCCCATTGGCAATGAGACCGGATGAGTGCCCTTAACGCCTCAACGCCGTAGGCCCGGATGACAAACCATAATTTTAGCGCCCTGAAGCGCCGCCCGAGGGGCACGGACATTTCTGAATAATTGATCACGCTCTCGCGCCCCTTTGTTTTGAGGTAAGCGGGCTGGATGGCGAGCGTTTTCACAAGGTCCGCCGGATCGCGGACAAAGTGCGCCGAACAATCAAAGTTTGTGAGCAACCATTTATGCGGATTAAAAACAAAACTGTCGGCCAGTTCCACGCCGTCCATCAAAGAGCGAAATTCGGGGCAGATCATGGCGCTGCCGGCCCAGGCGGCGTCAACATGAACGTATAGGTTATGTTTTTTGGCGACCTGGCACACAGCGCGGATGTTGTCGCTGGCGCCGACGCTTGTGCCGCCCAGACAGGCAACCACCAGCGCCGGAATCAGACCCGCCGCGCGGTCATCTGAAATGGCCTTTTCAAGAAGATCCGCATCCATTTCCAATTTGTCGTTGACCGGAATCTTAACCAGGTTTTCCTGGCCGATCCCGGCAATCCAGATGGCTTTGTCGATGGAGGAGTGGACGTGCTCTGAGCCATAGACGCGAATTGTTGGCAATTTGGAAAGCCCTTGCGCGTTTCCGCGCCACTCCAAGGCCCGCTCGCGCGCGGTGAGAACGGCGCAAAGCGTGGCGGAAGACGCTGAATCCTGTATCACGCCCTGAAAATCAGCCGGCAGATCCAGCATTTGCCGCAGCCAGTCCAAAACTTTTGTCTCAAGCTCCGTGGCGGCGGGCGATGTCTGCCACAGCATGCATTGCGCCGCCATGGTGGCGGTGAGCAATTCGGCGATCACCGAAGGCGGACTTGAATTGGCGGGAAAGTAAGAAAAGTTCCGCGGGTGCTGCCAATGAGTCATGCCGGGCGCGATGATGTTTTCAAAGTCCTGAAAGATCGCGCTCATCGGCTCTCCCTGTTCCGGGGCTGCGCCCGGCAATTGGCGCGCAATGTCTCCGGGGCGAACTTGCGCCCGCACAGGTTTTGACCGTAGAGACGTGAGGTAATCGGCCGACCAGTCCGCGGCGCGGTGCGCCCAGGATCGAAAATCATCAAAATTCATATGGTTCGCCTCTTGGATTTGTGTTTTTCTCTTGAAGACAGCCAAAGGACGCGCTTCATGACAACAGATATCACATATGAGAATATTTGCCGTATCCGGGACCAGATTTCGGATCGCATCGTCACGACGCCGGTTGTGAGCTTGGGGATGGGCAATGCGGTGCTGAAGCTTGAGCTGTTCCAGAATGGCGGCAGTTTCAAGATCAGGGGCGCGCTGGCCGTGATGCTGAACGCGGGCGCGGACGCGCTTAAAAATGGCGTGGTGGCGGTGAGCGCGGGCAATCACGCCATTGCAACGGCGCATGCGGCGAAATCTCTTGGCGTTCACGCCACGGTCGTCATGATGAAAAGCGCGAACCCGGCGCGGCCCGCCGCCTGCAAAGTTTTGGGGGCCAAAGTTATTCTGGCGGAGGATGTGAACCGCGCTTTCGAACTGGTAGAGACCATCCGGGATGAGGAAAAGCGTCTGTTTGTCCACCCCTATGAAGGTCCCTATACGGCGCTGGGGACGGCGACTTTGGGCATGGAAATTTGCGCGCAAGTTCCCGATTTGGAGGCGATCATTATCCCCATTGGCGGCGGGGGCCTGTGCGCGGGCGTTTCCAGCGCCGTGAAGCTGTTAAAGCCGAAGTGCAAAGTGTACGGGGTGGAGCCCGAAGGGGTTGATAATATGCGGTTGAGTATCATCGCCGGTTCCGCGCAAAAGAGTCCCGGCAAAGAGACAATCGCCGACGGCCTGAAGCCCCCCGCCTCTGCGCCCTATAGTTTTGGTCTGTGCCGGGACCATGTCGATGACATCGTTCTCATCAATGACGATGATTTGCGCGGCGCTATGGCGCGGTTATTTTCTGAAAAAAAACTGGCCGTTGAACCGGCGGGCGCAGCGTCCACGGCGGCTTTGATGGGACCGCTCAAAGAGCGGCTGGCGGGAAAAAAAGTCGTGGCCATTGTGTCGGGAAGCAATATTGATATCGCCACATTTGCGTCTCACGTCGAAGCGGCGGGCGCCGCGTGAGGCGGGCGTTTTTATTTGAACAATTGTCCAGTGAGGCGAGAGCATTAGCCCGCGCCCATTTTTTGGGGCATAGTTCAACGCGGGCATCATCAGACTAAAAGGGGCACTCATGACGGTATTTCGACGCGCCACACTCTTTGCAGCGGCAGTTGCGTCTCTCAGTATGGCTGCGCGCCTGCCGGCGCAGGCGGCGGAGTGTGATTTATATTACAGCCCAATCCCCCACAAAAAGGCCACCTTTGCCGTGGGTTCCGTGATCCAGAGCGCCATTGGAGATGCGGAGGATACCGTTTGGCAACGCGTGATGGCGCGCGAAGCTAAAGAATTGCCTGCGCTCTTGAACTTGATTCCAAGTGCTGACGCCGCGTTGCGGTTGAACAAAACGCAACTTATTTTAGGGGGCTATCAAGGGCAATCCTTTACCTCAATACACGCCCAAATCACGCTTCAAGGCGCCGCGGACAGCCTCATCACATTGTCGTCTTTGCTGGGATATATCTACCTTCAGGATAGCGTGTTGCTGTCCTGCGACGCCCAGCCTTCGCCCTCATTCACGCTGGCCTTGGATCATCACGTAACGGATAAAGACGCCGCGAAACCGTTTTTCGACTTAAACAACGCCCGCATGTATTACGGCCTCATGATAGCCGTGAAGAATGACGCCGGCGACATCGGATATTCTTATTTTGCGGATGCAAAAAAATTCGTTCACCTCGACTTTGACCCGCAATCAAATTTGCAACTTGGCCTTTTACAGCAGGTGAATGCTTACCTAAACGCCATCTCAAACGGGTCGGTTGATCTTCAAATTGAAACCAAAACGGCCTATGTGGATTTTCCGCATAATGACTGGGCGGTGGATCAAAGGGGCGAGGCTTATCTCTCCGTCCTAAAGCGCAGTTCGATTGCCATGGACGCAGCGGCTTTAGCTGATCTTCAGGAGGACTTTCTGTTGTCGCTGGCCGAAGAAGTGCTGGCCCCGGCGGAGTAGCCAATAAAAAACCTTGGGGTCTTTGTATCCGTTCATCTCACTTCGTCATCCCGGACGTTACATGAGCCCAAAAACCAAAGTGTTTTTGGCAAGCGAATGTCAGATCCGGGATCCATAACTCAGCTCGCTGGGTTGACCGTCCAGGATCCCAGATAACCCAGTTTGTCAGTCAAATCAAAGATTTGAAACAAACTGGTTTCTGGGATGACAGTTTTATGGATACATGGACCTCAAGGCGTTGGCCGCATCACGCCGTTTTTATCGCGCTTCAAAGCAAAGGGCTGGACGGGCAGCGGCGCGCCGGGCGCTTTGGC
>JAJFIM010000138.1 GCA_021774995.1 Alphaproteobacteria bacterium
TTTTGCCGCGATCTACTCGACTTTTTTGCAACGGGGATATGATTCAGTTGTCCACGATGTCGCCATTCAAGGGTTGCCGGTTAGATTTGCCATGGACCGCGCGGGTCTTGTGGGCGCTGACGGACCGACGCATGCCGGATCCTTCGACACCACTTTTTTGGCTACGCTTCCCGGAATGGTGGTGATGGCGCCTTCAGATGAGGCTGAACTCGTTCATATGGTGGCAACCGCCGTTGCGATTGACGATAGACCTTGTTCTTTCCGCTATCCCCGCGGCGAAGGCGTGGGGATCGAGCTGCCTGAGAGGGGAGAGATTCTCAAGCTGGGCCGTGGACGGATTATTCGGGAAGGGACGAAAATTGCGCTTCTAAGTTTTGGCGCGCACCTAGCCCAAGCCCTCAAAGCCGCAGAGGAATTGGAAGCCCAGGGCCTTTCCACCACCGTGGCCGATGCGCGCTTCTGTAAGCCTTTGGATGAAGATTTGATCAGACGCCTGGCCCGGGATCATGAAGTGTTGATCACAATTGAAGAAGGCGCTATTGGCGGCTTCGCTTCACATGTATTGCAGTTTATGGCGTTGGATGGATTGCTTGACGCCGGGTGCCGGGTCCGGCCTATGGTGCTCAAAGATGCTTATATTGATCACAATTCACCGTCCCTCATGTATGAAGAGGCAGGGTTGAACGCCGCCAATATCGTGCGCACGGCGTTCCAGGCTCTGGGGCGCGAAGCGGGGCTTTCTGAAGCCGAGATCATTAAACTGGCCTGATTTCCGGAGTTTTACTCAACTGGAATAAGAAAGTGAAGGGGAGGGGCGTGATTTCCCCCTCCCGCATCTTATTCGTATTTAGTGTGCAGGTAGATTAGTCCCTTCCATCAGATGAATCTGGGCTGTGCCATTTCCATCCCATGCCGCGTCTTCCCAATGATCTCCAACTTGCTTGCTGCCGTCAAAGACGCCGCAAAAATCTTCTTGGGCTTCAACTTGAAAACACAAAGTTGCTCCATCAAAGGTCCATGTCCCTGATGTGCCATCGGTGCCGGTTAACGCGCCATCTTCAGCCATGGCGTAAAACACTTCGCCAGCTCCGGCCGTCTTGACGTGGATTGTATTGCCGACGAATCCTCCGGAAGCGGCGAAGGCGGATGATCCCGCCATAAGCAAAGCTAAAGCGGCCCCCGTCAGTAAAGTTGATTTTATCATGAATTTTCCCTCACTAGTATATGTAAAAGCGCATTGCGCTGATGTCATCCCACATGCAATATTATAGTTAACAGTTAAAGCATATCCCAAGCAACAGGCTTGTGAAAGTGGCTATGAGCCGCGTTTCTACTGGAGAAACGCTGAACTTCAGCAGCGCCGGTTAATGTTATGATCCTGTGCTCGAAATTTTACCAGATGGCCCTCTTGGCAATAGATCTGTTGTTTTTTAGGGGATTCGTTTAGTTTTAGATTGCGTATAAAAAGCGTCATCAACATGAGGGGGAAATTATGACCATGAAATCTATATGGCTTGGTTGTACGGCAATGGCCGTAGCTACAGTTGGAGCTCTGCCCGTGCCGAGCGCCTCTGCGCAGGGCGTCAATGAAATCGTTGTGACTGCGCGGCAACGCTCGGAATCTGTGGTTGATGTTCCGGGCACTGTGAATGTTCTCACTCAAGACACAATAAAAAGAGCGGGCGTTGAAAGAGCTGAAGATTTCATAAACCTTACGGCAGGCGTGACCATGGTGAACGCGGCGGAAGTCGGCGATACGCAGGTCAATATCCGCGGGATTAACGGCGCGCGCGATGCGGAAAACAGTTTCGCGTTTATCATCGATGGCATTTTGTATAGCAATCCATCGGCATTTAACCGCGAATTTTCCGATCTCCAGCAAATAGAAGTTTTCAAGGGTCCTCAGGGCGCTATCTATGGCCGGAATGCGGCGGCGGGCGCGATCATTGTCACGACGACAAAACCCGGCAACGAATTTGAAGCTCATATGAAAGCCAGCGCGGGCAATAATAACTCATATTTTGCGCAAGCCATGATGGGCGGCGCCATCGTTGAGGACGAATTGTTTTTCCGTTTGAGCGGCGATTGGCGCACGACAGATGGGTTTTACACAAATTCGTTCTTGGGCAAAGACGACGTTGTAGATAATTTTGAGAACTTCAATATTAACGGGCGGCTTATGTGGGAGCCAAATCCTTCTCTCAGCGTTGACCTTCGCGCCCGCTATGGCGAAGTGAACGCGGCTTCCATTACATTTAATTCGGCGTTTGCCTTGCCGGCATTCGGTCCGGAAGCTTTTGAGGATGTCAACAAGCATAACTTCCTTTTCCAGGGTAACGTCAATCCATCCAATGACCAGGAATCTTTGGAGCTTTCAGGCAAATTCGATTTCGACATGGACTGGGCAACACTGACAGGCTGGGCTCTTTACAGTGACATCGATCAAAACTTTCTCTCCGACGGCACCAGCGCGGGATTTGGCTTTTTTGCCACTGAGGCGAATTGCGTTGCCAGTTCGGCGGCTTTAGCGGGCTTCCCTCTGCCGGCGCCAACCTTTAACTCGGGCAATCCGGCGCCGTTTCTGGTCGACCCCACTGGATCTTTCCTAGGCGCATACACGCCGCTAACCTGTGATGGGTACCAATTCCAGGTGCGCGACCAGGAAGACGTGAGCTTTGAATTTCGTCTGACGTCTCCTGATGACCAGAGTTTGCGGTGGCAGATCGGAACGTACTTTCTTGATATTGACCGTACGGTTGGCGTCGCGACTTTAATTGATCCGTCCTTGGGGCTGGATCCGGCTTTAGGAACAGCACTTATTCCAAGTCTGGTTAATCCGCTGACGGAATCTCTCGTGCATGATAATTTCGAAAGCCGCGTCTATGCAGTCTTTGGTTCTGTTCAATATGACGTGACGGAAGATGTCGAAGCTTCTTTTGCTCTGCGGTATGATCGTGAAAAAAGGAAAGTTGACAATCTCATTGATCCAACGGCGCGATCCACTTTCATCGGATTGAACTTGCCGACCGATGCTTTCCTTAACCCTGGACTTGATCCATTCCTTAATCCGAATTTGGCGCCTGATGGTTCTATTCCGAATCAAGAGAAAACCTTTGAGCAGATTCAGCCCAAGGTGAGCCTGACCTGGGACGTTGCTGAAAACCTGACTTTGTTCGCCAGTTGGGGGATCGGGTTCAAAAGCGGCGGCTTTAACAATCAGGGCAGCGCCGCCACCGTCGATATCTTTATCAATGGCTTGAACGGCACAATCGGAACACCGGCCGCCGTGGTCATAGAGGATGTCTTCGATAAGGAAACCTCAAGCGCCTTTGAATGGGGGTTTAAGGGCAATGTCATGGATGGGCAGGTTACCGTTGAAGGCGCCGGCTATTTCACCAAAGTTGACGATATGCAGTTCTTCGAGTTTTTCGTTGGCCCGTTTGGCCTGCTGCGGGTTGTCAATAATATTGATGAAGTCACAATCTGGGGCGGCGAATTGGCCGTCAACGCCGCTCTAACGGATGTGCTCAGCGTCTATGCAAATGGTAATGTGACGAAAAGCAAGATTGATAAAAATGTTTCGCGTCCCGATACCGTTGGTAATGAAGCGCCCTACACGCCAGACTTTACCCTGAATGTGGGCGCTCAAGTCGTGCAGCCTATCTATAACGGCAATTTGAACCTGGTGGGACGTTTGGATTTCCAATATGTCGGGGATACGTGGTTCCACACCGTCCAGTCGCAAACGCGGCCAACAATCTTTAGCGCATTTGCCGGCTTCGACATTATTGGGGATTACACCAATACCCAGCGGGATGCGTATCACACTCTGAATTTAAGGGTTGGCGTTGAAGGCGAGCGGTGGTCGGTGACCGGGTTTGCTCAGAATCTCACTAATGAGAAGATCCTTGAGGAGGTTATTCCTGCCCCTGAATTCGGCGGTTCTTTTCTCGCTCCAGGCGCGCGGCGGGCTTGGGGTTTTGAAGTTACTTTCGATTTCTAAAAGTTAATTCGTCATTTGATTTGTTTCTAACCGGGGAGAGCTTTCATAAGCTTTTCCCGGTTTTTTATGCACCGCCGGTCTGCCCGCGGTGGCGCAATAGTTGATCGGTCAGCACGCAGGCCATCATGGCTTCGCCCACGGGTACGGCGCGGATTCCGACGCATGGGTCATGGCGCCCTTTGGTTACGATTTGGGTCTCTTTGCCGTCTGTCGTGATGGTTTTGCGCGGCGTTAGGATTGATGAGGTTGGTTTGACTGCAAAGCGAACGACAATATCTTGGCCCGTGGAAATACCCCCTAATATGCCGCCCGCCTGGTTGGATAAAAAACGCGGCCGGCCGTGTTCGCCTTGGCGCATTTCGTCGGCGTTCTGCTCGCCGGTGAGGGTGGCCGCCTCGAATCCCGCGCCGATCTCCACCCCTTTGACGGCATTGATGCTCATCATGGCGGCGGCCAGATCGGCATCGAGCTTGCCGTAAACGGGCGCACCCAGGCCAGGTTTCACGCCCGACGCCACCACTTCGATAACGGCGCCGCAGGACGATCCCGCTTTGCGCAAATCATCCAGGTAAGTTTCCCATGTCTTTGCAGTTTGGGCGTCGGGACACCAGAAGGGATTCTCAGATATCTGATCCCAGTCCCAGGCGTCACGGTTAATTTTATGAGGCCCCATTTGCACCAGCGCGCCGCGGATGACAACAGAGGCGCCGAGTATTTTGCGCGCAATGCCGCCAGCGGCGACTCGAGCAGCGGTTTCGCGGGCTGAAGATCGCCCTCCGCCGCGATAGTCCCTAAGACCATATTTTGCGTGGTAGGTATAATCGGCGTGGCCGGGACGGAATTTATCCTTGATGTCGCCATAATCCTTGGAGCGTTGGTCGACATTTTCAATCAGTAGACTGATGGGTGCGCCAGTGGTGACTTGTCCATCCGTATTGTCATCTTCAAACACGCCGGAAAGAATTTTAATTTCATCGGGTTCACGGCGCTGGGTCGTGAAGCGGTTTTGCCCAGGGCGGCGCCGGTCCAACCAGACTTGAAGGTCATCTGCGGTGAGGGGGAGGCCGGGAGGGGTTCCATCCACAACGCAGCCCAAAGCCGCCCCATGGGATTCCCCCCATGTGGTGACGCGGAACATATGGCCGAAGGAATTATAAGACATAAAAGGGATCTGTTCTTGGCGTCACATCGGAAACCTTTTTACGCCTGACTGTTCAAATCGTCAAATGTCGGCGTATTTAGTGGGCCTTATCTATTTTGGACTCACAGTCTGGCCGAGGGCGCGCAATTGAGCCACAACGCTGTCTTTTCCCACAAGGTGTCCGGTTCCCACGGCGATAAAATAGTCTTGGGATTGGTTCAGCATTTTTTCAATCAGCTTGGTCCATACAATATTGCGTTGGAGGACCAGCTTTTCATACATTTCAGGCGTGTCTTTAAGGCGGTCGTTAAAGAGAATATCCAGTTCTTTTGTGTCGCCAATCAGCCAGCTTTTGAGAAGCTTCTTAAGAGTGTCCGGCGTTTCCTCTATCTGCGCCAAGGTTGATTGCAAGTTCTTGACCTGCACGTTATCTGGATAATCGGCAAAAAAACCGATTTGTTGTTCGATCGTCTCCAGAAAAGCAATCTGCTTTCCAGATTGGCGCGCTGCGGCGGCCAGTTGCCGATCTGCGCCGGAATCGGGCAAATACCCTAGAGTTGCGATATAACTTTGCGTGAGGGAAAGGCTGGCAAACCACGGCCTCATCCGGTTTAACACGGCCAGAGACAGGCCGAGTGATCCCGCCAGAGACCTGATCCGCGCAAAGTCTTCAGCGTTCACAAGAGCGCTCAGGCTTTCTTCTGCTTCAAAGAGACCCCGCCTTTGAATCAGGGCGGCCAGATGTTGTTCGTTTCCAGGTTCAACGGGCGCTTCGAGCACCAGAATGTCAGCTTGATGAAAAGCGGAAGACATGTCGTCAGTGCGCCATTCAAGGTCAGCTGGCAGAAGGTGGAACGTTCCGAACAGCCATATTGTATTGGATGCGCCTTCCACTTTCCAGAGCGCAGGGCCTGGCGCGTTTTGACGGTCCGCACTCAGCGCCGCGTTTTGAACCAGGCCACTGGCGATCAGCAGCGCAACAAGGAAGATGCGGATTTTATATTGGCCGCGTGCGTATATTGGCATGGGTAACCTCTTGCCCAAGTTCCACGAATTGGTGGAGCTAGACTACGCCCACGCCTCCTAATAGGGGGTGAAGATCATATCGCGATTTCGTTAATGCGCGCCGCCTGAAAGGTGCGCTGGCCAGAATCAAAGATCGGAAATATCGGGCGCGTCAATGGCCTTCATGCCGACAATATGATAGCCGCTATCAACATGATGGGTTTCGCCGGTAACGCCGCTGCTCATGTCGCTCAAGAGATACAGTGCGGAATTGCCAACCTCCTCCTGGGTCACATTGCGTCTCAGCGGCGCGTTATACTCGTTCCATTTTAGGATGTAGCGAAAATCGCCAATCCCTGACGCCGCAAGTGTTTTAATTGGCCCCGCCGAAATGGCGTTCACGCGAATATTTTGTTTGCCGAGATCCTCAGCCAAATAGCGCACGCTGGCCTCTAATGCGGCTTTTGCCACGCCCATCACGTTGTAATGGGGCATCACCTGCTCAGCGCCATAATAGGTGAGCGTGATCATGCTTCCGCCATTCGGCATCAATTTTTCAGCGCGCTGGGCAAGCGCCGTAAAGGAATAGCAGGAAATGGCCATGCTCATTTGAAAGTTGGCAAAGGACGTATCGACATACCGTCCTTTAAGCTCTTCCTTGTCGGCGAATGCGATGGCGTGGACGAGGAAATCGAGTTGTCCCCATTGCTCTTGCAGGGTTTGAAAAACTGCATCCATGCTGGCCGGCTTTGTGACGTCGCAAGGCAGTATAATTTCGCTCCCTACAGATTCGGCTAAGGGACGCACGCGTTTTTTCAAAGCGTCGCCTTGATAGGTGAAGGCCAACTCGGCGCCGTTCGCCGCGCATTTCTGAGCGATCCCCCAGGCGATGGAGCGCTGATTTGCAACTCCCAGAATGAGGCCTTTTTTGCCCGCCATTAAGTGTCCCGCTTCATTCATTATTGTCGCCCCTTATAATACTTGCGCGCTCGTTCGGTTTCCAAGGACGCGGTGCGCTCTATTAACGCAACGCGGCGGATGAGGAAACCAAGCTTCGTTTCTTCAAGTTTAAGCTATTCCGAAGCGAGTTCGGTATTCAAGTGGTTACGCACTTGATAATTATGACTGGGGCGCCAGCGTTTGATCAATTTGGTGAATCCCTGGTCTGAAGAGTTTGGAAGGACAATTTTAAGACTTATATATTGATCGCCGCGCATGGGTTGTTTGTTCGGCGATTTTTTTGTCCGCACCTTCGCCCCTTTTCCCTTGAGACGGAACACCGATTGAGCATTGGAGCCCGGCGGCAGGGTGAAGACAACCGAGCCGTCAACTGTCGGGATGTTCATCTTGGAGCCCAAAACCGCTTCGTCAACGCGAACTGGTAATTCCAGATGCACATTGGCGCCATGCCGCGTAAAATAGGGGTGATCTTTGATATGGATAGTGATGAGAGAGGGGTCGTCTTGATTCGTTGATCCTTGGGAAGACTGATTGCGCAGGCGGATATGTTGTCCGTCCAGAATGCCGCCGGGGATTTTGACGTTAAGCTGTTTTCCAGTGGGCAGGTTAATGCGTTTGGTTGTTCCCAAGGCCGCTTCAGTAAAATCAAGATCGAGGCGATAGGCGCCTTCGGTTTTGGTTTTAGTGAAAGCCTTTTTTCCGGCGGATTTCAAACCGCTGAACAGATCCGAAAAAACATCTTCCGTGCTGCGTTTCTCATTTTTTGCGGTTTGCGTGTCGCC
>JAJFIM010000139.1 GCA_021774995.1 Alphaproteobacteria bacterium
TGATCTTTATGATAAATCAATAGACCCAATTTATCATAGAAGAAAGGTGGGGATGGTTTTTCAAAAACCAAATCCATTCCCAACAATGTCAATTTATGATAACGTTACTGCTGGTCTAAAACTAAATGGAGTAAAAGACAAGCGAATTTTAGATGAAATTGTAGAGGATACGCTCAAAATGGCATATCTTTGGGATGAGGTAAAAAATGATTTGAAAAAATCTGCAATTGAATTATCTGGTGGTCAACAACAAAGGCTTTGCATTGCAAGAGCATTGGCAATTCAACCTGAGGTATTGCTAATGGATGAGCCTGCATCTGCATTAGATCCTATTGCAACGCAAAAAATTGAAGAAACAATTACAGAATTAAAAAAAGACTATACAATAATTATAGTAACTCATAACATGCAACAAGCAGTTCGAGTTTCAGATTATACTGGGTTTATGTATCTTGGAGAATTAATCGAATTTAGAGAGACAAAGAAACTATTCACTGATCCAAAAAATGATTTGACGGCAAAATATGTTCAGGGGCAATTTGGATAATGACTAGGCTAATTGATCCACCACTTGAAAAATTATCTGCAATAATGTCTCAGATGGGAGATATGGCAAGTGAATGTGTTTCACTAGCTGTTGATTCATATCTTGATGGAAAAAATACCACTGAACAGGTTTACGAACTATCTGACTCAATTCGTAACAAGTATTTCGAAGTTGAAGATTTGATTTTTGATATGTTACTAAAATACCAACCAGTTGCAGATGATTTTAGAATGATTCGTTCCTCAACTGAAATATCTTACGCATTTTCAAGATTTGGAAGATATGCTTATGATATAACTCAGGTAAGAGATCTATTTGGAGATATTTCTGAATGTCCAAATGAATCTCTTATTGAAATTACAAAAAAAGTAAAACACATGATAAAGGAGGCTGTTTTATCCTTTGCAGAACTCGATGTTAGAAGAGCCGTAAAAATACAAGAAGATGAAGCATTCATAGATAAAATCTACAACGAACGATTGCCACAGTTGATAAAATCTAATAATACCAAATGTGCTCTAGCTGAAGCCTTACTCTTACGTTATCTTGAAAGAATTGGTGATCATGCAGTTTTCATGAGCGATGCCATAAACTATATTGTTACAGGAAAACACAAACCAAGTGAAAAGAGAATTGCATCTCACACTAAATCTTCATCTCAGGAGACATAATTTTGAAAAAAATTTGCAGATACTGTCACAAGGAATTTGAAAATAGAGTTGGTGAATATTGTTCAAAGGAATGTGCAATGAATAGTATGCAACCTGCTTCTAGCAGTGATTGACTATGTTCATTTGTCTTCAAAGACCGTTTTAGTTACAGTTGGGTTGAATCAAAAACTCTGAAATGGTGTTGAAGTAATAGTTCGACACTCTCCTATTCTAGATTTTTAAAACATGTTATTAGAAACATCCGTTTCTTTAAGCCTCTTCACGTTCTTTGATTTACATTGAAATTAATTTGTGCACATTGTGGTAAGGCATTTGAAGGAAACTATACTAAATTTTGTTCTCAAGAATGTAGAGATTCCCACATTGTGGAACTTGAGAGAAGAATACAAGAAGCAACTGAAAATGATTCTAGCCATACTAGAAAATTTAGTCAAGATTAAACTCTCAAAGGGTATTGCAGTTTTAGTTTGATGCCGTCATTTTTAATAAAATAATGCCAAGGTGTAATGATTAGAATACTTTATCATCTTCCATAATTTCTTAGAATTATGAAGCGTTCAATTATGTTAGTTATTTTGATTGGGATTGTTGTGTTTGCCACTATGGTGGCATTGGTTGGAGGCGGTATAGCACATAGTTCTCTTTACAACAAAATCTGGCTTGCAAATGGGAATGATCCTCCAGAATGTATGACACCTAATGACAATATCTTTACTTGTCATCATACTGATGCAGAATATTATCATGGATTCTATTGGTCTAGCCACATAACACAATTTTCTATTTTGATTACAGGCATCGTACTTGGAGTGAAACTTTGTAGGAAAAAAACAGAAAAGTTACCAAAAAAATCCTTGTTAATGATTGCAATTATTATTGTACTAGTTGTGATGCTGGTCTTTACCCTTGGTCATTTGAGAACTCAAAGTTACTATGAAGGTGCATACCGTCCTGTGATGTTTGATTGCTTTGATGAACGTGCACCTAATCCGACTCTACATGCTACAATAGTATATCAAAATGATACGCATATTATCGATAACAAAAACTGTCAATGGGTGATTAGAAAATAAAAATTAGAACTCTAATCATTATTGTAGGCATTGCCATATCAAGTGCAATACTAATTTCATTGGTTTCATTTTATGGCATTCAAACTTACTATGAACCATTTCGACAAAGCACACTAGAACTTCGATTTGAAAAAGAAATCATAACAGTATTGATTCGTGATGAGACTCACGTTTCTACTAATTTTACAGAACTAACAACAATTCCGATATCCAGTCTAGTTAAGGCACATGACAAATTACCCAAAACCAGCATGAATGATCAAATCATTGCGGGAACCATAGTTTCAGAAACTGAAAAATCTGGCACATATCTTACAGAAGACGGTTTCAAGGAATTTTGGTATGCGATAGATGATGGGAATGGATATGAAATAATTGTCATAGAGTTACAGAATCATGAATTTGACAGAATGGTATTTGATTCTGAAAAGAATCAAGAACTGATAAATAAGATAAATGAAATTGTGTTAGATTCCAAACAAGTTCCAAATGTAACAACTGGAGACATATCTATAGACAAAGAATTTGTTGAAACTCAAAATGCTAAAAACCCTGAACGTTGTTCTGGTGGAGAATTGTGTATTTCACGTACAATGGATAAAGTAATTGATGGAGACACCATACGAGTTGGTGGCAATGGTAACTTTTCACTTTCTACATCTTTTGCATTAGCATTTGCTCCAGAACTTGATGAAAAAGGAGGGCAAGAAGCAAAAAAATTCATCGAAGTGCTTTGCCCTATAGGTTCTAAGGTTTTAATTGATCAAGATGGATTGTATCCTTTTGATAGATCACATAGTAACATGATACTAAGTGAAGTTTACTGTAACGGTGTGAATCTCAATGAGGCACTAGTAGAATCAGAATATGGACATATTGGAATTGGGTATTGTAAAAATTCAGAATTTGGGGATAGTGATTGGGCAAGAGATAATGGTTGTCCTAATTACAATGAGGTTAGAAAATGAAATCAAAAAAATTAGGAATTATTATTGTTTTACTATTTACAACTGCATTAATTCCGCTTGTAATTTCAGATGTATCTGCAAAATGCATGGAAGACGAAAGATGTCTTGGAACTCCAATTTTTAGAACACTAAAGAGCCAAGTTGGAATACATCATTACCCATTACCTGATGTCACATGTCCTAATCAGAATCATTGGTTGGTAGAGAGACCTAACGGAGAACTTGTATGCATAACTGAGCGTATGGCAGAAAAGACAGGATGGTATGTTCATTATGAAAAAGAAGTGGATATGAGAGCACAAGCTGGGATATGGGCAAATGGTTATGTGAGTTTTGCATATTTTGAGATAACAGGAGCTGAATTTGATCAAATTGTATATCTGGATCAATGGCTTACTGCGACAGTAATTCCAAATGAAGAGACAGGACTGTTATCTCTTGATTTGCCATTTGGTGTACCTAGTGGAGATTTGCACTATTGTAATCCCAATAATCCAAATCCTCCTAATGCACCGTTTGTTGTAATTATAGATGGGGTAGAATACGAATATCATGAAGGGACAAATTCTCGCGGACATTCTGCGTTAAACATACCATTAGATAACAATTCAAAAACAATCGAGATTCATCGTACATGTTTTGAACCATTAGAAGAATTTTTAGAAACTCCAAATGGAGAAAACCCTGAAACCTGTCCATCATCATTTTCTTCACGATGTTACACTGCAACAATGACTGAGGTAATTGATGGAGATTTGATCAAAGTCAATGGTAAGATTTCACTTGCATTAATTGATGCACCAGAACTTGATGAGAATGGAGGCCAAGAGGCTAAAGCATTAATCGAATTAATCTGTCCTAAAGGATCAGAAGTACTAGTTGATCAAGATGATTTACGCCCACTAGAAGGAATTGGAGGGTCTTCAATAGCTTCAGCAGTAGTGTATTGTAATGGTGTGAATCTTAATGAACAACTAATCAAATTGCCAGAAGTGCAATTACGTAACGCATTATGCAGTACTAGTGAGTTTGCAGATGAGTTATGGGCAAAAGATAATGGTTGTTCATTACAATAGGTAGATTAGAAAATAAAAATTCTAAAATCAACATATCTTTAATTATTAATAATTCCTAGAATGTATCATGAGTGACGAATTTACGGGTCACTTCACGGATACAAAATTAAACTTAACTTACATTAAGTCGTAATCGTCAAACTCACAAAGGGTGTTGAAGTAATAGTTTGATACCCTCATTTTTAATAAAATAAGTTCAGACACATACGGACTCACTAGTCATTAGAACACTTTATGAGGTTCTTAGAAAAGATGTAATTATGAAACCAGTTTGGGATGTTAAATGAGTGATTCGGGATATGCGGTTCATGAGGCTTACACTAGAGACATAGGCCGTGGCGTAATACGAATTGATAAAAACACTATGGATGTGTTAATGATTACCACTGGTGATGTTGTAGAGATTTATGGGAAGCAAAAGGCAGTGGCAAAATGTTTACCTTTGTATCCTGCTGATGAAGGAAAAAAAATCATTAGAATTGATGGTTTAATTCGCAAGAACTGCAACACTGAAATTGGAAACTATGTTTTTGTGAAAAAAATAAAATTCTCTTTTGCAGGATCTGTCATGGTGATGCCTCTGGAGGCTATTCCTCCAATTGATCCACGTTATATTGCAGATGCATTAGAGAGTGTACCGCTAATACCTGAACAATACATGATGATTCCTTATTTTGGAGGAAGACTCGCATTCAAGGTAGTTGGAACCATACCTGAAATTTCTAATGATGTAGAGGCAGTACTTGTAACTCAAAAAACAGTATTTGGGATTCTTGATAAAAAATTAGACGATAATTCATCTGATCAATCCATTGAGGATGAACGATATTCAATATTGCAAAAAGTCTGGGCCGTGGAAAAATTATCAAAATCTGAATTTGATAATTTAATTGATAGTCTGACAAAGTTTTATTATCTTGTACGGAAAAAATAACTGGAAAAAATGAAGACTAGGCTATGGATAATTATTGTAATTCTTGGTATTTCATTTTCAATTACATCTCTATGGGCTGCTAACTATCTCACAGTACAAGAACTTTCAAAAAATCCTGATTATATTAAAGAAAAAATAAAACAACTACAAGAAATGCCTTGTAAAGATATGAGTGAAAATCACGTT
>JAJFIM010000140.1 GCA_021774995.1 Alphaproteobacteria bacterium
ATACAAAAAATAAATTCGAATCTCAAAATTTGAAAAGCCTTGAGGCCCGGTGGTGGACGCGCGAGAGAAGGTGAGGAATGGAGCTGATTATACCGGATCTGCTCTGGAAAAGCCTAGGCGCTTCGCACAAGAACGTGTTTCTTTTTTCCGATAGAGAGTTTGATAACCCCATCGGTATTTTGGTGCGCATCAGTCACAAGGAGGTTTTCATCTGAGATGGGGGCGTCATTCAACTTCGCGCCGCCGCCTTTTATGTGCCTGCGAATTTCACCGTTGCTGGCGCCTAAATTTGCTTTACGAAAAAGCGATATCACGGGTATGCCGGCCGCTAACTCCCCCGCGCTGACCTCCACGCTGGGCAGATCGCCTGAGGTGAGACCTTGTTCAAACGTTTTAAGGGCGGTATCAGCCGCCTGTTCCGCCAATTGCGACCCATGCAGCATGGTGGTGGCGTGCGAAGCCAAAATTTTCTTGGCGTCATTTATTTCAGAACCTTCGAGCCTTTCCAAACGGTTGATTTCATCCAGAGGCAGTTCCGTGAAGAGTCGTAAAAAACGGCCCACATCGGCGTCTTCAGTATTGCGCCAGAATTGCCAATAGTCATAGGGCGACAACATGTCGGCGTTAAGCCACAAAGCGCCGCTGGTGGTTTTTCCCATCTTAGCGCCCGACGCGGTGGTTAACAAAGGCGTGGTGACTCCAAAGACTTCCTTTCCATCGACGCGCCTGCACAATTCAACGCCATTGACGATATTGCCCCATTGGTCGGACCCGCCCATTTGGAGGGTGCATTTATAGCGTTTGAGCAATTCATGAAAGTCATAGGCTTGCATCAGCATGTAATTAAATTCGAGGAATGTCAGCGGCTGTTCGCGATCGAGTCGTAGTTTAACGCTGTCGAAAGTCAGCATACGATTGATCGTGAAGTGCTTGCCGTAATCGCGCAGAAATTCGACATATCCCAGTTGATCAAGCCAATCGGCGTTATCGACCATGATGGCGTCGCTCGGACCGTCGCCAAAGGTCAGGTATTTTTCGAACACATGACGAATGCCAGCCATATTTGACGCGATTTGGGAGTCGTCCAAAAGCGGCCGCGCGGAATCTTTAAAGCTGGGATCACCGATTTTTGTGGTGCCGCCGCCCATGAGGACAATGGGCGCGTGACCGGTTTTTTGCAAATGCCGCAACAGCATGATTTGCACGAGACTGCCCGCATGCAGACTGGGCGCGGTGCAGTCAAATCCTATATAACCGCGAATGCCCCCTTCAGTCGCGCGCGCGTCGAGCGCCTCCATATTGGTTCCTTGGTGAATAAAACCGCGCTCTTGGAGTGTGCGTAAAAAATCTGATTTATATTTGGTGGGCATGGTTTAAGAGCTCGGGCTTAAGGCTTGCTTTTTCTTATGACGCTTCCGATTCGCTGAGCCGCATATCAAGGTAAGAGCCAACTTGCGTGCTGAGTTGGTCAATCCGGTCGTCAAAGAAATGATTTGCGCCTTCGACCTCGATATAACGGATGTCGAGCCCTTTTTGTGCGATCAATCTTTCAGACAATTTTGCGACATCGGCTTGCGGGACGACCTGGTCCGACGTTCCGTGAAGAATGAGTCCGCGAGACGGGCAGGGCGCAAGAAAACTAAAGTCATACATGTTTGCCGGAGGGGCAACGGAAATAAATCCGGTAATTTCAGGCCTGCGCATGAGTAATTGCATGCCGATCCAGGCGCCGAATGAAAATCCGCCCACCCAGCACTGCCTGGCGTTAGGGTTGAAGGCCTGCAACCAGTCCAAGGCGGCGGCTGCGTCGGACAATTCTCCGACCCCATGGTCAAATGCGCCTTGAGAGCGGCCAACTCCGCGGAAATTAAACCGCATGACGGTGAAGTGGCGGTCCAGGAATGCATGATACAATTGGTAAACAACCTTATTGTTCATGGTTCCGCCGAATTGCGGGTGAGGATGCAGAATGATCGCCAAAGGCGCGTTTGGGGTCTCGTTTTGGACGAGGCGTCCTTCGAGGCGGCCGGCGGGTCCGGTAAAAATTACGTCAGGCATGAAGTGTCACTGTGTCTCCGGGAAAATGTCTCTTGGCGTCGATCCGCATCGTCAGACCATTAAATCACTTAAGTTTTATCATCTATATCTAAGATAATAAGTTATGTATATCAATGGCTTGAAGCATATGAACCGTTAATACTTGACTTATTTAATCAGGATAGTATCTATCATGAATGGGGTTTTGCTCGCCAAGTGGCGCAGTTCATACCACATCTGCTGCGAAAAGTGGCAAGGAATCGAACGCTTACTTTTTTGGCGGAATTCGGCAAAAGCGTTGCTCTGGACAAGGCGCTAAGGATAAGGAGCGGTCAATGAAGCTCAGCACGAAAGGGCGCTACGCTGTAACGGCGATGGTGGACCTTGCCTCGGCAAAGGATGAACGGCCCATTTCTCTGGCGGATATATCAAACCGCCAAGGCATATCGCTGTCATATCTGGAACAGCTCTTTGCCAAGCTCCGGCGCAGATCGCTGGTCATCAGCGTGCGCGGTCCGGGTGGAGGGTATCGCTTGGCGCAACCGGCGGGGGATTTACGCGTGGCGGAAATCATCATGGCGGTGGATGAGCCGCTTGATTTGACAGGA
>JAJFIM010000015.1 GCA_021774995.1 Alphaproteobacteria bacterium
CTGACTTCATCTCGCCCATAAGCCAACATGAAGCCCCAATCGCGCGTTTCATAAACGGCGCCGATTTCCCATGCATGGTAACTGGCCGTTCGGCGGCCCAAATTATCGGCAACATAAGAACCCCCGATAGTGATCCCGCCAATGATGACATTAGCGCCGGCATTCCACGCCTCATAGTTCTTTAAAATTGGGCACAATGCCGGAGCGGAGACACACCCTTGGTCGTCAGCTTTCAGATAAGTTCCACTGACCCCGACAATCACGCGGTCAAAAGCGTGCACAAAGTTCGCGCCCACTTCAATAATTTCTTCATGTTCGAAAATACCCTGATCAGAGCGATTATCAAAATCCGACCCCTGAACAACGGAAAGAATGTTTGAGCTCGCCGCATCCGAATCCGGCGCAAAGGAAATCCCGGCTTGTAGCCCAATAATCCGTGGGCTGATATAAATAAGCCGCCGTGAAAAATCCTCCCGGCCCCGGTTTATCGTGTTGCGGGTGTTGATACTATTAAATCCCGCCGGGTCCAGTTCAGGGTCATTCACCGTTACGCCGGCAAAAAGCGTCGGGGCGACAAAACCCAATTGCTCGGCAACGCCGTCCTGTTTGCCAAACTCGACGCGGCCAAAAACACCCTCAAGAAAAACAAAACTCTCCTGAATAAAATCCGACCCCCTCTCGCCTGTAAAGCGGCCCCCCGTGCGGGGGTTGCCCCCAACATCTTCTTCTAACTTGCCTTCGCCATGAACTCCAATGGTGAACCCGTTTTCAAAGGTGAACGCGCCATCGAAATGCACTTCTGAATCAGAACCAAAGCTGACGTTCCGGCGCCCCGAATCTTGTCTTTGATCCACAAATGCCGCCGCGCCAATAAAATATCCTGACAGCTCAAGTTTAAGCCCTTCGCTTGCCGCCAGCGCCGGCGCGGCGCTCCACCCCAACAGCACCGTGGTAAGAATGATAGGCATTCGACGCATTAAAGCCCCCCTACCCCCTTATCAGAGCACAAAAAGCAGACAGCAAAAAGGGCGGATGTAAAATCCGCCCTTAAAGCATTTAGATTGCTAATCAGCCAAACCCCTTCTTAGAAGGACACCATCGTTTCGATGAACACGACAGTCGCGTCATCATCTGCAGGTGCGAAGGAGGTATCGACATCAACATACTGGACGCCGCCGCCGAGAGAAACACCGGCGCCGAGCATGAAATCAACGCCGCCTTCAACAGCCATGGTTTCAAAAGCAAGCCCGGGGATAAGCACGAAGTCCGTCTTATCTTCGCCATAACCCAGCATAAAGCCCCAAGGCCCCAGCTCATACGTGCCGCTCACTTCCCAGGCGTTATAATCCACAAAGGTCGAGCCCATATTGCTGTCTTTGTAGGAACCGCCAACGGTAAATCCGGAAACGCCGATCTGGCCGCCGACATTCCAAGATTCCAAATCATCAGGAAACCCGAGCGTCGTGGAAGTTTCATTGGCCGTAACATAAGTGCCGCTGACGCCAACACTCACATCACCCATATCCGTTCCTTCAAAGACACGGTGAAAGGATGCGCCAACCTCAATAATTTCTTCCTGTACGCTGGAGCCTGTTGTTGTGTTGGTCCGCGGATCAAAGCTCGATCCCTGGAACCCATCAGCATCCGGCGTAAAGGAAATGCCCGCCTGGAAACCTGCAATCACGGGCGTCAGATAGATGATTTTACGTTCAAACTCATCCAACCCATTATTGACGGTGTTATCCGTATTGATGGTCATGAGACCGGAAGCATCGAGCTGGGCGTCATTAATTCTGTTGCCGGTAAAGATCGTTGGGCCGGTTGTCGTCATTTGATGGCCAATGCCGTCTTGCTTGCCAAACTCAATGCGACCGAAAGCGCCCTCAAAGAAAATGAAGCTTTCCTGAATGAAATCGTTACCGGATTCCGGAGAAGAAAAGCGACTGGCTCCGCCAACGTCTTCTTCCAATTTGCCCTCTGCATGAAATCCAACGACCAGGCCGTTATCAAGGGTCATGGCGCCGTCAAACCAAATTTCCGAATCAGACCCGAACGCATAATCGCGCGTGCCTGAATCCAGCTTTTGGTCGACATAAGCCGCCGATCCGTTAAAAAAGCCGCTTAGGTCAAGTTTCAGCTTGTCGGCGGCATGGACCGGACCAACAACAGCCATCACACTGAGCGCTGCAACAGATGATAAGAGTAGTTTTTTCATAAATTCCCCACGAATAAATTCGAATTTGCGTAGTGCGTACATCTAGGACGGCGTCTCGCGACCCCTGCTCCTTTACCTTTTGCATTAAACGTTACTTCGGTAAGAAGCGTCAAGGCGAGACCAATCGAGGTTAACGCTTCATTACCAGAAACCCCGCACTTGTGGTAAATATCCAACACTATTTTTCACAACCCTAGTCAGAATCGTTCAAAAAACACGCGTATGGCGTCTGCGGCGCCGATCCACACCGCTAAAGCCTTATAGCACACCCATTGACCCAGCAAAATCGCGGAAAAATCTAAGGCGCCTCGGAAACCAAAAGCCAAAACCTTTAACTCAAATCAATTTCCCATATTTCATTGGGGCGCAGTCGTGATATACACCCTTAATTCTGAGCACACCTTTCACCTCCACTTAGATGATGAGCGAGCACAAGCATGACCCAGCCAAACACATTTTCCTTCACCGCCGGGGCCCTCGTTCTCCTGCTTGCACTGGGGTTGAATGGGTGCGGGCCCAGCAACAGCACCTTTCCGGGGCCGGATGAAACCGGGCGAGACACTCCTTTTCCCGATCAAACCAGCGAGCGCGACCGGGGCTCTCTATTTAGTGGGGTTAAGGTATTTGGGGGGAAATCGAACAAAACAACGGCGTCCGGCATTGGCGTAAACAGTTATTTATGGCGCGCATCACTGGATACGCTGGCTTTTATGCCTCTGCAATCCGCCGACCCTTTCGGCGGAGTCATCATTTCGGACTGGTATCAAGATGCGGCTATACCCGGGGAGCGCTTTAAGGTCACCGTATATATCCTTGACCAGCGCTTGCGGGCCGACGGGATCAAAGTGGCTGTGTTCAAGCAGAAAGCTGCGACAAACGGCGTCTGGAATGATGCGCCCTTAGGGGCTGATACGGCCAGCGAGCTCGAAAACACGATTTTGACCAGGGCGCGGCAATTGCGGATCGATTCCGTACAACAATAGCCGGGTGATCACTTCTAAATATCCCATTTGACGACAATCTTTAAGCCACAGCGGACTTTTTACGCCCTTGCCAGAAAGCCGTTCCGCCGATAAACCGGTATCCATTCCAGCTGCGCGTTCGCCTGGAATAAGGCAAAAGACGCGCCGCTCCCGGAACGCATAGCTTCATCTCAAGCCCGCGAAGACCGACCAATGACGCGTTACAATGCCAAGGAAAGCGAGCCCAAATGGCAGGCCAAATGGGAAGAAGGGGCGTGTTTTCAAGCTCACAGAGATTCTTCCCGGCCTAAATATTATGTGCTTGAGATGTTCCCTTACCCGTCGGGACGCATACATATCGGCCATGTGCGCAATTACGCCATGGGTGATGTGGTTGCCCGGTATAAGCGCGCCCAGGGATTTAACGTTCTTCACCCCATGGGGTGGGACGCCTTTGGCATGCCCGCGGAAAACGCCGCCATAGAAAATAAAACCCACCCTGC